>JBJEKG010000276.1:0-7473 GCA_051878535.1 Muribaculaceae bacterium | reverse complement strand
GCTTTGAGCCGCTACCGGAGTTGGCCGACTGCATCCTGTTTGTAGGCTCGCGCGCATCCTACAAGCGCTTCGACTTCGCCATAGAAGCCTGTGCCGCCGCCGGTATGCGCCTGTGCATCGCCGGTTCGCCGCTCACCAAGGCCGAACGCCAACTGCTCGACCGCCGTCTTCCCGGTCGCTACCTCGTGGAGATTCGACCCGACAGCAGTCGCCTCGGGCGCCTCTATACATCGGCACATTGTCTACTTTATCCATCTGAAAGCGAGGGCTTTGGCCTGCCAATCATCGAAGCACAAGCCTGCGGCTGCCCCGTGATAGCATACGCCGCCACCTCCGTGCCGGAGGTTATCGGCAACATGCCAACCCTGCTCAACCACCTCACCATCAGCGACTTCCGCACTGCCCTTTCGCTTGTAGATGCCACAGCCTCCCGCTCCGACATCATCGCCGCCGCCCGCGCCAATGCCGCACGCTTCCCCATCGCAGCCACCACCGCCGCCTACGCCGACATTCTCGCTTGACGGCTAAAGGTCTAACGTCAGTTGGCCCGGGGCGGATTTCAATCGAAAGTAAACCTTATTACTCTGGCGGTATTCTTCCACAAAATCCAAGCCGCGGAGGTACTTTTTCAGCTTGACATCGGACCAGTCCACGCCCAAGCGCTGCTGAATCTGTGCGCTGCTCATGCCGCTGTCGGAGGCAAGTATCTGTCGCAGAGCGGCTTGGCGCTGGCGCTCTTCACGCTCCTCGGCGGTGAGAAGTTGGTCTTCTGACAGTTGCAACTCGTTGCCCTCCATATCCACGGCTTTGGCGCCGCGCTGAATCAGTTGCAGGTTGGCATTATGCTCGTCATCGTGGGGCATGCGCACGAAAATGGGCCGTTGCTTGCGCAAGCCGTCGATGGCACCCGACCACGTGCCGCCGTGGTCGTCGCTTTGCGCCACGTAGATTGAGTGCGCCATGCCATAGATGTAAGGATTGCGGCGCATGGCCATCTCCACGCTCCACGGCGCTGTGGGATAGAAAGCGCTCACCACTATCAACCTTCCTTGCGTCAGCGCCTTGTAGTACTGCTTCAAGCCCGAGGCGAAAGTGGTGATACCTTGCGACAACACTATGATACTGCTGCCGTTAGCATCCAAGGCGGAGTTGAGCGCACGCGTGTCCACGCCCTTGGCAAAGCCGCTCACCACTACTTGCGACTGCGCCGCGCACCGCCGCGCAATGTTGTCGGTGAACTCCAGCGACAACCCGTCGGCATTGCGCGAACCCACGATTGCCACCGCAGGCTGTTGCAGCAACGCCTTGTTACCCTTGGTGAACAGCACAGTCGGCGTCAACATTTTCAGGTTGGTTTTCAGCTCCTTAGGGTATAGCGGTGAATCCATCGGGATGATGTCGTAGCCTTGCGAGAGCAGGTCTTCAGCCATGAAAGAATTGTTGGCCAACTGCGTGCGCCCGTCGGCAAAAATGGCGCACTCCTCATCTGTCAGACCCAATTCCGGCCACAGACTGCTGTCGTCAAACAGTTGACTAATCGTGATTCGCGGCTCATGCTTATAGCAGGCCACATAGATTTCGTTCTTGCGTCTTACGGTGATTCCTTGCAGGAAAGTCAGTGTAATCCAATATGTTAGCTCTTCTTTCATTTCGGAGTTCCTCCCACTGTTTTAGCTATCACAACCGGGGTGATGCATTTCGCCCCTTTGGCGGTGAGCACGCGTGCGATTTCTTTGAGCGTGGCGCCGGTGTCGTAGATGTCGTCAATCAAAATGATGCACTTGCCGGCCACGTCATCGGTCACCGAGAATGCGTTGGCCACGTTCTCCTGCTTGCTGTAGACGTTTTGGAACAGCTTTTGCTCCTGCGTGGCGCGTGTCTTGACGATGCCGTGGCTGAGGTCAACCTTAATCACGCGCGCGAACTTCTCGGCGAGGTGGCGCACCAAGTCGCCCGAACACGTGGGCGGCACATACATCACCAGGTCGAACCGGTACTTGCCGAAACGCTTGCCGAAAGCCTTGAGCATCAGCGTAACGAGGTGCTCGGGAAAGTCGCCGCCGCCCTCGTATTTGCAGTGATGGATGACGCTACCAACGTTCGACACGCCGTAGTACGATGCCGCTACGCCGTTGGTGATGTGCGTCGTGCGGTTTGGAATCATCTGCTTAAGCTTGGCCAACTCCTCAGTGCTGAAGTCGGCCGCCGTCACGCTCTGCTGGTAGCTGCCCACCAACGAGTGGTTGCGGTACACCTCCATCGTGCCGGGATAGGGCGTGCGAATCTGTAGCTGCACGCGCTCGCCCTCGGGGGTGTTAACATAACCGAGTTTCGATTCGCACATCTCCAATTCCGGGAAGAATGCTTGGTGGAACTCGGCCAACCGCGCCTCTAATGCTTCGTCGGGGTGATAGACCGATTTCTCCAGGGTGGTGTTGTCGCAATTGTGATACTCAACGGCCTCATCGCTGTCCAAAAATTGGCAGAGGTATTGCATACGCGGCATAGTGGTCTTCACGTAATCCACCATGGCACCCAACTCCTTGAGTTTCAGCTGTCGAAGCTCCTCAAAGCGTCGATAATCGAACTTCGGCGCATCGAATTGGTACTCGTACTTCTTTACCTTGTCGTACTTCACCTCCTTAACGATGCCTTGGTCCATCAAATCGTACTTGATGGTGCGAATCTGCGTTATTTTCAAGTTGGTTTTGCGCAGAATCTCGCGCTCGGCCAGCGGTTCTTCTTGCAGCAAGCTGATAACAAGCTGATACTTAGCTTCGGAGGGCCGTGCGCCGTCGATGAATGAGCGCGGCAACACCATGTCGGCCTCCATGCCTTCGCGGTCGGGGCTGTCGTTGTAAAGCAGGATGATGCGCGTGGGCTGGCCATCGCGTCCGGCGCGGCCGATTTCCTGATAATAGTGCACAGGCGACTCCGGTATCTGGGTGTGAATCACAAAGCGGATGTCGGGCTTGTCGATGCCCATACCCAACGCGTTGGTCGACACGATGCACTTCCAGCGGTTCTCCATCAGCCCCGCTTCGATGTTCTTGCGGCTGTCCACATCCAAACCGGCATTGTACTCCACGGTTTCTACGCCGTTGGCCTTCAGCCAGTTGGAGTATGTTGTGGTATCCACGCGTCTGCCGGTGTAAATCAGACCGGTGCCCGGAAGCTGCGCCACGTTTTGTGCCAGCCACAGCATCTTCTCCTCCTCGGAACGAACCCTCACCACTTGCAGCTGGAAGTTGTCGCGCACCAACGAGCCGCGGATGGTGGTAAGCCGGCCGCCGATTTGGTGCTCGATGTCTTCCTGCACGCGCTTGGTGGCGGTGGCCGTTGCCGCCAAAATCGGTAGGCTCTGCGGCAGCAACTTCACCAAGTCGATGATGCGGCGGAATGCCGGGCGGAAATCGTGACCCCAAGTCGAGATGGTGTGCGCCTCGTCAATCACCACCATCGACAGATTCATCTGCCGTGTGGCATCAATCCACGCGTCGTCCTCCTGCCGCTCGGGCGCGATGTACAGAATCTTCAACTCGCCACGCAGCGCCTTTTCGATGGTGACCAAGTTGTCCTCGCGACTTTGCTCGGAGTTGATGTACGCCGCTGCTATTCCCTTGTTTAGCAAGCCTTTAACTTGGTCACGCATCAGCGCAATCAGCGGCGAAAACACCACTGTTAGCCCCGGAAACTGCGTGGCCGGAAACTGGTAGCAGAGCGACTTGCCGAAGCCCGTGCGCTCAATCATCAGGATGCGCTCGCCGGCCAAAATGTGCGAGATGGCATGCCATTGCTCGTCGTAGAACCGTGGCAGGCCGAATATTTGTTGGAGTTGGCTTTCCGCTTCTTCTCTTGTCATGATTACACTTCAATTGTAAGGCCGTCGTGGGCCAATTCAACGCCGGCGGGGAGGCGCAGGTCGGCATGGCGACCAATGCCGTGGCTCATGTGGGTGAAATACACTCGCTTGGCGCCGATTTCCTCCACCACTTCCATGGCTTCTTCAAGGCTGAGGTGGGTGGGGTGCGGTTCGAAGCGTAACGCGTTGATTATCAGTGTGTCGATGCCGGCGATGGCTTCGATAGTGGCTTGCGGCAACGTTTTGCAGTCGGTGATGTAAGCCAACTTGGTGCCGAAGCGGAAGCCGAGGATGGGCAGTTGGCCATGCATCACCGCCAAAGGCAGGATGGTGGTGCCGCCAAGCTCAAACGGCTCGAACGGGCGCACTTCGGTGATGGCGAAAGTCGGCACTCCGGGGTAGAGGTGCTCGGCAAACGACCACGGAGTGCGGGCGCGCAAGTCGCGAGCCACGTCAGCGGTGCAGTAGGTGGGGAAGTGGCGGCCGCCTTTGCAGTACGGGCGCAAGTCGTCGATGCCGCCGGTGTGGTCGTAGTGGCTGTGGGTGATGAGCAAGCCCTCCAATGCCGGCGAGCCAACGCCGAGTATCTGCGCGCGGAAGTCCGGTCCGCAGTCAATCAAGATGTTGGCGCCGCTGTCGGTGGTTACGATGGCCGAGGTGCGCAAGCGGCGGTCGCGCGCATCGGTCGAGGTGCAAGTGTCGCAGTGGCAACCAATCTGCGGTACGCCTGTAGAAGTGCCTGTGCCTAAGAATGTTAGCTTCATAATTACTTGCGATAACGAGTGAGGATTCCGTCCTCGAAGATTAGATAAATACCATCATCGTATGACCAGCCTTCGAGCTGCGCCGAGCGCGTGGCGCCGCGGTTGATGGCCGCCGGAGCGCCCAATGCCAGGCGACACTCGTCGCGGGTCATGCCCACTTCCACCTGCGAGCGCACAATCAGCGCCCAACGTTGGTCGGTGATTTGCGGGTAGTTGGTGCGCGGGTCGGTGAAGGTGAACAGGCGGTCGAAATTGCGCGTGGCGGCGCGCGAGGTGCCGTAGGTGAGCCACACGTAATGCTCGCCCGGCAGCTGCGGCAGGCTGAAGGCCACGTGCAGCGGCAAGTTGGCCGTGCCCGCTGTCACCGAGTCGATGGTCACCTCCACATGGCGCAAACCTTGGAACGAGCGGCCCGTGGCATCATACCACAACGGTGTGGTAATGAAACACTTACGTCCGCGTAGCAGCGAATCGGCCAAGCTCACGGCCTCCAAGTTCACCGTGAACGGTATCTCCAGCGAGCGGCGCTCGGCATAGCTCTCGGCATCGATGCCGGTGGGGTAGCACAACTCCGCACCGTTGTCGGCGCGGAAGAGTAGCTCCACGGTTTGGCGGCCGGTCACATCGGTCACCTCGCGCCGACCCGTCAGCGTGAGCTTCTGCCCTGCAAGCGAGTCGGCCCCAACGGCCGGTTGCGCAAAGATGAGCGAAATTTTGTTGTCGCTCACCAGCCACTGCTTGCCTTCGGTCCAAGTGGACGGCGCGCGGTCCACCACCGTGGCCAAGAACTCCATCTCGGCAGTGGTCACCGCCCCCGCAGCCTCCACATCCGACGATGTGATGCGTGGAGTAGAATCCACTCCGGTGAAGCAACTTGCCATCGCTACACATATTATTATATAGGTGCTAAGCTGTATGAGTTTCATTTTGTTTGTTAAGGTGAGTTTTTTCGGAAAAATGAATTTTTTTTGAAAAAATTTTTTGATGGATAAAAAGGCGAATTTCGCCCGAATGCGATGCCTTTACAATTGAAATTTGTGGCAAATTTACAAAAAAAAGCCGAAATAACCAAAAAAGTGATTTCGCTTGCTCCAAAAATGCGTTTTATAACATAAAAAAAAGTTGCCAAAATGTTTGGTACATAATAATTTAATAGCTACATTTGCGGTAGAATTTGAAAACAACCTTAAAAACACGATAAAACTACCAAATCTCCCTAAAACCCATACGAAATGGATATTAACAAATTAATGGCTGACCTGGAAGCCAAGCATCCCGGTGAAAAAGAGTACCTGCAGGCAGTGAAAGAAGTGCTGCTCTCAGTACAAGACGTCTACAACCAACACCCCGAGTTCGAACGCAACAAAATCATCGAACGCATGGTTGAACCCGACCGCATCGTTACCTTCCGCGTAACCTGGATCGACGACAAAGGCGAAGTACAAAACAACATCGGCTATCGCGTGCAATTCAACAACGCCATTGGCCCGTACAAAGGCGGTATCCGCTTCCACGCTTCCGTAAACCTCTCCATCCTCAAATTCCTCGGCTTCGAACAAACCTTCAAAAACGCTCTCACCACCCTGCCCATGGGCGGCGGTAAAGGCGGTAGCGACTTCTCCCCCCGCGGCAAAAGCGACCGCGAAATTATGCGCTTCTGTCAAGCCTTCATGCTCGGCTTGTGGAAAAACCTCGGTCCCGACCGCGACGTGCCCGCAGGCGATATCGGCGTAGGCGGCCGTGAAGTTGGCTACATGTTCGGCATGTACAAACGCCTTGTGAACGAACACACCGGCACATTCACCGGCAAAGGCCTCGAATTCGGCGGCTCCCTCATTCGTCCCGTAGCTACCGGCTACGGCGCACTCTACTTCGTGCAAAGCATGCTCAAAGAAAAAGGCCAAGACATCGCAGGCAAAACCGTGGCTATCTCCGGCTTCGGCAACGTGGCTTGGGGCGCTGCCAAAAAAGCTACCGAACTCGGCGCTAAAGTTGTGACCATCTCCGGTCCCGACGGCTACATCTACGACCCCGCAGGCCTCAACGACGAAAAGATCGAATACATGCTCGAACTCCGCGCTTCCGGCAACGACATCGTAGCTCCCTACGCTGAAAAATTCCCCGGCTCGGAATTCTTCGCCGGCAAGAAACCCTGGGAACGCAAAGTGCAAATCGCTCTGCCCTGCGCTACCCAAAACGAACTCAACGGCGACGACGCTAAAGCTCTCGTAGCCAACGGCGTAGAAATGGTGGCCGAAGTTTCCAACATGGGCTGCACCCCCGAAGCTATCGACACCTTCATCAACACTCGCACCACTTACGCTCCCGGCAAAGCCGTTAACGCAGGCGGCGTAGCCACCTCCGGCCTCGAAATGAGCCAAAACGCTATGCACCTCCAATGGAGCGAAGCCGAAGTTGACGAAAAACTCCACGCTATCATGGCTTCCATCCACACCCAATGCCTCAAATACGGCCGCGAAGCCGACGGCTTCATCAACTACATGAAAGGCGCCAACATCGCCGGCTTCATGAAAGTGGCCCACGCCATGATGGGACAAGGCATCTGCTAATCCAGTCTAACAAAACCAACATTCCCCTAAGCGAGGCTGCCCCCGGGCAGCCCCGCTTTTTAGGTACTATGCCCTCGCTAAAGCTCACAACCGATACAAAAAACATAGAATCGTGACAACTACACGTAAAAACGTATTCTTTTAACGTAGTACGTAAACGTAAAACGTATAATTAGAATAAAACTACGTTCTACGTTTACGTTTTTACGTTTAAATTCGTCATTTAGTAACGATTAAAAAATAACCTGCTTCATTTTGGATGTTCACCTATGCGGAC
>JBJEKG010000275.1:0-1580 GCA_051878535.1 Muribaculaceae bacterium | reverse complement strand
CGTAATGGTCGGGCACAATCACCACCACCGACCGCTGCCAGCGCGGCGACGATTGCAACCGGCGCACAAATGTGCCGATGCAACTGTCGGTGTAGGCAAACGCGTTGGCACGCAGTTGGCGCTCCGGCTCGTCGGGGTAGAGAGCCTTGTGGACCGGCACCTCAAACGGCTCGTGCGAACTCGAGGTCTGTATCACCCAAAATCGCGGCGCGGCGGTGTCATCGTTCAGTTCGCCGGCCACGCGCTCTATCAGCACGTGGTCGTGCACGCCCCACTTGCTCAGCCGCTGCTCCAAGGGGAAGTCGCCATCGCACACCACCGTGGTGAAGCCTTGGTTCTTCACGAACGCAAGCATATTGGTGAAATTGATGTCGCCACCGTAGTAATACCTTGATTCATAACCCTTTGCACGCAATGACAGAGCAATCGACGGCAAATGTTCGGCCTTCTCCACATACTTCATCACGCTCACGGTGGGCTGCGATGGGAAGCCGCTCAGAATGGCCGGCAACGCGCGGTCGGTGCGGAAACTATTGGCATAAAAATTGGTGAACGTGATGCCCTCGTTGGCCAACGAATCGAGGCGCAAGGCCACCGGCTCGCCGCCGAAACTCGGTAGCAAATGCGTGGAAAAGCTCTCGGCGATGATGAGGTAGATGTCGGGGGTAGGGTACGATAGCAAACTGTCGGCCGGAGCGAAGTCGTTGGCCGTGAGCGAGTTGAACTCGGCAGCAGCCTCCTCTGCCGGCAGGTATTGGAACTGGCTGCCGAAGTCGTTTTGGTGCGACGCGGAGTAGAGCAACGAGAACTGCGGGTTGATGGCGATGTGGTTGAGCGCACGGTCCTCGCTGAAGTAAGCGTGGCTGAGGTTCATCGTGCTCACTGTCACGCCGCCGCGGATGCCCACGAAAAGCAATGCGCCGCACACTGTCAACAAGGCCGTGGCCGCCGCGCGTTGGCGCGTGGTTAGCATCGGATGTTCGAACGCTTTCAACGCGCTGATGCGCCACAAGGCCGCAGTCAAGCCCACGGCCACCGCCGCAATCAGCAGCGGTCCGAAGATGAGTTGCGCCGTGGTGGCACTGGCCATCGCCGCCGAGGGCGACGAGGCAAAATAGAACAGCGGCGTCATGTCCAGGCGGAAGCCCCAGTAGCCGTAAAGCACGCAGTCAAGAACTGCGGTGAGGGCTATCACTGTGGAAATCAGCGCATAATACACCCGCTCCGTCGGCCGTATCCACCGCCCGGAGTGCCACACCGCCACAATCTGCAGCAATAGCGGCACTGTCACCAAGTAACTCGCCACCGCCACATCCAGCGGCAGCCCGGCACAGAGCGCACCAAGGTAGTCGGCCAACTCGCGTCCGCCAACATCAGCCAAATTGCAACACACAAACGCCACGCGTTGCAACGCAAATATTATCAAAAGCACCACAAACAGTGCCGCAATTTTCAAAATACCTTTAGCCATCGCTTCAAAAAAATCCGATGCGACTGCAAATATACTCCAAATTCCCCAAACTATCAAATTTTCCCCTCATTCTTAACAAAAAAAAGCAACCGCGCCCCCTGCAGTAGGG
>JBJEKG010000274.1:0-7557 GCA_051878535.1 Muribaculaceae bacterium | reverse complement strand
TGCAGAATGGAGTGGTAGCGGAGTTTCCATCCGGCGGAGATGTTGCGCCACAGTTTCACTCGCAGGCCGATGCAGATTTCCATCCAGCCGGCGGTGGCGCTTTGGCTCGGAATATCGAACCCTTGCGTCTGCTGCCAGTAGGGGTACTCGCCGGTGATGCCGTCCACGCTCCATTTGAAGGGAGAGAAGCCGTAGCGCAGGCCCAAGGTGAAGGCGTAATCGCTGTTGCCGTTGAACATGAAGTTGTAGTCGCAACCCACTTTAGCATAGACAGTTAGCGGCGAGTGGTAGGTAAAGCCGTGGTTGTCGTTATAGTGCTTGGCGGTGCCGAGGCCCACTTCGACCGTGGGGAAGAAGCGGTTGTGGATGCTGAGGTCGGCGGAGAGGTCGATCAGGCCGTAATGCTGGCCGAATGCGCGCATCATCGGGTCCCAGATGTTGGCGCCGAGGGTGATGGCGCCCCAGCGGGGATAGTTGAGCACGCGCTTGCGGTTTTTGATGGCGGCGGAGTCAATCCACTCGGTGCCGTTGACTGAATCCACCCACAGGATGGTGCCGTCGTTGCGCGGGTAGCCCACGGCATTGGCGCGGAACGCGGCATTGATGCGGGCGGTGTCGTTGCGCATCTCGTTGATGGGCTGAGTGGCTGAGGCGGCATTGTTCACCGGGTTGATATGGCGGCGCGGACGCTCCGACTGCTGTGCAAACAGGCTCATGGCCATCAGCAGCGGCAGCAACAAGGCTATGATGCGAGTGCGAATCATTGCTGCTCGCCCTCCTCGGCGGTGGTGGTGCGGAAGTAGATGCGGATGCGCTCACGCTCCACGTTGGAAATCAGCGGTTCCACAACAGCCACTGAGTCAATCAGTCGCGAGGTCCACTCGGTGCGGTCGATGCGGTAGTAGTACATAGCTCCGCATTCGTCGGAGGCGAAGTAAGGCAGAGCGGTGTAGTGGAAAGTAATGATGTCGCTCACTCCCACGAGCCCTTCCTGGCGGTAGTCGATGACCCAGCACACGGCGTTGGCAGCCGGAGTGAATGGCAGGTAGACCTGCGTGGCACGAGTGCCGGCGCCGAGCATCAGCGAATCGTTGGGTGCGCCGGCTGCGTGGATGTCGACGTTGTCCAACGCCACAACCTTGCCGGTGGCGCTGTCGTAGAACCCGGCCAAGGGAATGGCCGAGCCGTTGTCCAAACAACCCGACGACGAGCATGCCGCCACGACCGCCATTATAGCGGTTAATATGAGTAATATCAGCGGGTTACGCATTGCGTTTATTTAGAATCAGAATGATCGATGCGCAACTCTTCATCGATTTCGTAGTCGTTGCGGCGGGGCGAGTTGCGTGCCACTAATTCGCCCACGAAGCCGGCCAAGAACAGTTGCGAGCCGAGCAACATGAGCGTGAGCGCCAAGTAGAAGTAAGGCGAGTTGGTCACTAATGTGTACGGGTTGCCGTGGTACATATTATACAGCTTGGTGAAGCCAACCACGGCCACGGCGATGAAGCCTAAGATGAACATCAGCGAGCCCCACAGGCCGAAGAAGTGCATCGGCTTGCCGCCGAATTTGCCGGTGAACCATAGCGTCATCAGGTCCAAATAGCCGTGGACGAAGCGATCCAAACCGAATTTGGTCTTGCCGTATTTGCGTGCTTGGTGGTGCACCACCTTCTCGCCGATGCGGGTGAACCCGGCCAACTTGGCAAGGTAGGGGATGTAGCGGTGCATGTCGCCGTACACTTCGATGTGCTTCACCACTTTAAGTCGGTAAGCCTTCAGTCCGCAGTTGAAGTCGTGCAGATTCTTGATGCCCGACACTTTACGTGCCGTGGCGTTGAACAGCTTGGTGGGAATGGTCTTCGACAGCGGGTCGTAGCGTTTTTGCTTGTAGCCCGACACCAAGTCGTAGCCATCCTCCATAATCATCTTGTACAGCGCCGGAATCTCGTCGGGACTGTCCTGTAAGTCGGCGTCCATCGTAATCACCACATCACCTTGCGCACGAGCAAACCCGGTGTTCAGCGCCGGCGACTTGCCGTAATTGCGGCGGAAGGCCACGCCTTTTACCGACGGATTCGCCGCCGACAGCTTGCGGATCACCTCCCACGAATCGTCCGTCGAACCGTCGTTCACGAAGATTACCTCGTAGGTGAACTTGTTCGCCGTCATCACGCGCTCAATCCACGCGCACAGCTCCGGAAGCGATTCCGCTTCGTTATATAAAGGTACTACTACTGAAATGTCCATCTATTATGTATAATAATGTGTAATTACTTCTTGAATCTGTTCGTAAATTTAACGATTAATGCCAACACCGTGGATAGCATCGCGCCGCTCACGGTGACGAAGTACAGCATCTCGATGGCCGTGTCGAAAGGTGTGGGCATCGTGCCGGCCTCCTTCATCTGCTGCATCTGCTCCACCATCTGATTGCCTTGCGAGTTCGGCTGGTTTTGCAGCACCTCGAGCGTCATATCGAACACGCGCTCATAATACTCCGGATGCCACCAGCGCAATGCCACAAACACATACAGCGCCAGCAGCAACCCGCTGAAAAAGAACATAGTTGTGCCGTGCAACCACGTGGCCGAGAACGTGGAATCCTCTCCATCCTCGGCTGCACCGCGCCTGAGCAGAATGTACACCATCACCGGCACCGCCACTACCGTCGCCATCGCCGGCAACGTGAGCCACGGCACAAATGGGGTGGCGCCCACAAGCGTCACCGTCAGCATCAGCATCGGCCCAAGCTTCAGACCGTCATCCGCGCCGCGTCGATATACCGAGCGTTTATTCTCTTTCATACCGCAAATTTACAAATAATCCACCAATAAACCACAAAAAATGGCTAAAAATATTATTTTTTGCGAAAAAAGTTGCATTTTTGACTTTTATTTGATAACTTTGCACCGAGATTGGACTGCTTAATAGTTTAATACGATGAATACTTCAAACGACAACTACACTTATCAGTATCCCCACCCCGCAGTCGCCACCGACTGTGTAATCTTTGGGTATGACGGGAATCGCCTGCAAGTACTCCTTGTAGAGCGCGGTATAGAACCTTTCAAGGGCTCGTGGGCTCTCCCCGGCGGATTCGTGCGCGAAAACGAAACTGCCGAAGACGGCGCTCGCCGTGAGCTCTTCGAAGAGACCGGCATTAACCATGCTTACATCAAACAGCTCAAAGCTTATTCCGCTGTTGAACGCGACCCTCGTGAACGCGTTATCTCCATCGCTTTCTTCGCCTTGGTAAAATCCTGCGAAGTAAAAGGCGGCGACGACGCTTCGCAAGCTCGTTGGTTTAACCTCGACGAAGTGCCCCGACTCGCTTTCGACCACCAAGCCATCCTCCAAGATGCCGTCGAAGCCCTTCGCCGCGAAATCCACTTCGAGCCCGTTGGCTTTGAGCTTCTCCCCGAGCGATTCACTATCCGCGAACTCCAAAACCTCTACGAGCAAGTGCTTAAAGTAGAGTTCGACCGTCGCAACTTCTTCAACAAGATTCGTCGCCTCGGCATCCTCAACCGTCTCAAAGATAAAACCCGTCCCACTGCCAAAAAAGACGCCTTCCTCTTTGAGTTCAACCAAAAAGCCTACAACGAATTCAAAGCCAAACACAACGGCTTCCGCATGGAATTCTAATAGGCAGTCCCCCAATGACAGCGCGCCCTCCCATCCGGAAGGGCGCGCTGCCGTTCCTCCCCCCCCTCCTAACCGCCCTAATCTGTCGGTTACAGACGACAAAAATGCGTCAAATCTGTCGGTTGCAACCGACAAAAACATACTGATTTTGTCGGTTGCAACCGACAAAATTTGCATATATCGAATTTTTTTATTACCTTTGCGCTAAATTCTAAATACTTGATAATGGAACAGTTATTTGAACGAAAAAATCAATTAGTGCGGCTTACGTCGCTGAATTTTGTCCGCGATATCATGGAGGACATAAACTGGAACGCGCAGCTCATCTGCATTCGCGGCGCTCGCGGCGTGGGAAAAACCACCCTCATGCTCCAATATATCAAAAAAAATTACAGCGCTATGAGCCGAAAAGTGCTATTTGTGAGCCTCGACACTATGTATTTCACCACCAATTCCCTGCTCGACTTGGCGCGCGAATTTTACAAGAACGGTGGCAAGCATCTCTTTATTGACGAGGTTCACAAATATCCCACCTGGAGCAAGGAAATCAAAGAAATCTACGATTTGTATTCCGATATGCGCGTGGTTATTAGCGGCTCCTCTTTGCTGAATATTTTAGGCGGCGATGCCGACCTATCACGCCGTTGTGTGCCTTACGATATGCAAGGTTTCTCGTTTCGCGAGTACCTCGCCTTCTATCACAAGATTGTGCTGCCCAAGTGCACACTTTCACAGCTCCTCGCCACGCCTGAAGACATCTGCTCAGCTGTCTTGGACCGGTGCCATCCCTTGCCGCTATTCAAGGACTACCTCAAATTTGGCTATTTCCCCTTTTATAATAAGAATAAGAAGAATTACTACACCTTGGTGGAACAAGTGCTCAGTTACGTGGTGGAGATGGAGCTACCGCAGGTATTCAATGTTGAGGTGGCCATGACCCGTAAAATCAAAGCGCTGTTGGCCGTGGTCAGTGCAAGCAAGCCCTACGAAGTTGATGCTTCCAAATTGAGTAGCGTAATCGGTGTGCACCGCACCACTGTGGTCAACTATCTCTATATGCTCCAAAAGGCAAGCATCATCAATATGCTTTTCCAAGAAGCTAAGTCAATCAAGAAACTTCAGAAGCCCGACAAGATTTATCTCGAAAATACCAACCTGCTGTATGCCATCGCGCCCGATTCGGTCGAAATCGGCACATTGCGCGAAACGTTCTGCGTCAACCAGCTCTCGTTTAATCATCAAGTTGAATACCGCAAGCAGAAAGGCGTCTTCTTAGTCGACGGTGAAATCACCATCGAAGTGGGCGGACAAGCCAAAGGCTTCGAGCAGATAGCCGGAGTGGACAACTCGTTCATCTTAGCCGACGACATCGAGATGCCCTACGGTCGCAAGCTACCCCTTTGGCTTGCCGGCTTCACCTACTAAGCACACTCCCAGGCCCGTTCAATAGATTATACTTCTGCGGCCGGAGAGCGATTCTAAGATCCGGTTAGCTACGGATGGTGCAGCCGAGGGCGCGGAGCTGTTCGGCCACTTTAGCGGCTTCGGCGGCGGGCAGAGGGGGAAGGGTGGCACCGGTGCGGAGGTACTTGCCGGCGTCGCCGTAGCTGAGGCCGTAAGCTTTGGTGATGATGCCGAGGATTTTAAAGGCGGTACCTCTCACGCTTTCGAGCACCAATTGCACGTTGCCGGAAGCAGACTTGGGCGCGGCCGAGTTTGCGGCGCCGATGGTGGGAGTGGAAGCCTTTGTGGGCTTGGGCGCTTCACCGGCGAGTGCTACGGTGGCCAAACAGCCAAACTGCTTGAGTTCACTCACTACCTTGGCGGCCTGCTGACTGGTGCCTTCCAAACAGATTAAGTTGTTGTCAACTTGGTCTTTAGCTTCGGCAAGGCTGCAGTTAAGCAGTTCCTTTACGTACTTGACCACAGACAACTTCTGGTTGCCGCAATTGATGATGCGCACAGTGAACTTGGAGGTGGAGTCGTTGATGTCGGTAATTGGCTTGGGTTGAGCGAAGGGAGCGGAGTCGTTGATGTCGGTAATTGGCTTGGGTTGAGCGAAGGGAGCAGAGTCGTTGATGTCGGTAATTGGCTTGGGTTGAGCGAAGGGAGCAGAGTCGTTGATGTCGGTTTGCGGTTTGGCTGATTGACCCGGTGCCTGACCAAATTCGTTCTTGCTGAATACTTCTTTGACTACCTCTAATATATGCTCCATAGACACGGTAGCGGTGCGACCTATCTCTGACTGTGTTTCGCTCATTTCGCGGGTGAAAGTGTCGACGTAGGTTTCATCCAGCGGCGGCAATTCAATTGGCACGGCGGTTTCGAGCATATCGCTGACTTCAAAGAAAGATAAACCGTAATATCGGCGGATAGTGCCGATGATGGCGATGGGGTCATCACCTAACTTATTGATATACAGGACTACAGACATGTTGTTTGTTTTTTTTGGTTAATAATTGATATGCTTGACGGAAATAGTCGCTATTGAAATCGCACGGACTCACCACTTGTCCATCGTACATCACCACGTCGATGTCGATTGGCATGTGGCCGGTGGCTTTCGATTGAGGAGTACGACCTTCAGAGGTTTCAATTTCGGCGATTAGGGCGCGTAAGTCGTTGAGCGACAGCGAAGATGAACATCGAGCCACAATGTTGAGGTAATCGTGGCCAAGACCGCTGACATCGGCTGATTCCACTGTTTCGGAGCAGTCGTGAATAGTCATCCGCGAAGCGAGATGGTGGATTGCGCTCGATAGCCGTTGGCGGCGGTCAGCGACGTTTGAACCGAGACAGAGTACAACTTCGTTGCTCATAAGTCTTTGATTGAAAGAGATATACGATGGCGGTCAAGGTCTACATCGAGCACTTTTACCTTGAGTATTTGGTTGATTTTGACCACCTCACCGGGGTTTGATACGCGGCGGCCGCGACCCATCTGCGACACGTGCAACAGGCCGTTTTCCTTGATGCCGATGTCGATAAACGCGCCGAAGGCGGTTATGTTGGTGACCTTGCCGGGCAGAATCATGCCGGGCTTCACGTCGTCTATCTCATTGATGGTTGGGTCAAAGTCCACATTATCAGCGCATTCGCGCGGATCGCGGCCGGGACGACGTAGCTCGGCGATGATGTCGGCCACGGTGGCGGAACCGGCGGCAGCATAGCGGGCGGGGTCGATGCGGTCGATGAGCGCGTCGTTGGCCGGGAGGGCGGCCACGTCAACGCCCAAATCGCGTGCCATTTGTTCGACCACAGCATAGCTTTCGGGGTGGATGCCGGTGTTGTCGAGCGGGTTGGCGGATTCGGGCACACGCAGGAAGCCTACAGCTTGCTCGAAGGTCTTGGCACCCAATCGCGGCACGCGCATGAGGTCACCACGCGAGGCGAATGCGCCGTGAGCGGTGCGATATTCCACGATGCGTGTGGCCATCTGTTTGCCGATACCGGCCACATAACCAAGCAGTTGCGGCGAAGCAGTGTTGAGGTTTACGCCCACGGAGTTCACACAACTTTCCACCACGAAGTCGAGTGCGCGGCGCAGTTCCGACTGGTCGACATCGTGTTGATACTGGCCCACGCCGATGCTTTTGGGGTCGATTTTCACCAACTCGGCCAGGGGGTCGATGAGGCGGCGGCCAATCGACACGGCGCCGCGCACGGTCACGTCCTTGTCGGGGAACTCCTCGCGGGCCAAGTCGGAGGCGGAATACACCGAGGCGCCGTTTTCGCTCACCACGAACACCTCGCAGAAGTCGGCGATGCCGGAGGAGCGCAGGAAGTCGGCGGTGGCGCGCGAGGCGGTGCGGTCGCCGAGGGCAATGGCCTCGATTTCGTACTCGTCGATAAGGCGCATGAGGGTGCGCATGGCGGCCACGGTGTCGCGCTTGGGTTCGTTGGGGTAGA
>JBJEKG010000273.1:0-7562 GCA_051878535.1 Muribaculaceae bacterium | reverse complement strand
CCATCGAAGAACAACTCGCTGCCGACCCCATCTACGACGCTTACTACATGATTCGTCGCGGTGAATACTTCGAAACCGCTTACGGTCTCGATGAAGGCTCCGTGAAGATGGTTCGCACCACTCCGGGCGAAGAAACCGGCGTATGGTACAATGGTATGCCCGGTGCCGACGTTATCAACTACGGCGGTAAAATCTTCTTCGTACATCCCTGCATGGACGAGCCCACCAGCGCAGCAGGCGGTTACAAACCCGGCTTCATGATCTGCGACGAAGAAGGCACCCTCATCTACCACCAAGCATTCCCCGAACTCGCCACCATCGGCGGCTACGGCAACGGCGGTAACATCAACGTGCGCAAAGTTGCTGACGACGTATTCGAAATCTACGTATTCCAACAAAACCCGGCTGACAAGAGCGTAATCACCGCATACTTCACCCTCAACATGAAGGAAGTAGTTATCCCCGCTGAACCCGGCGAAATCTACCTCGTAGGTGCTTGCACCAATTGGACTGAACCCTCCGAAGCCAATGCTGCTACTTACGCTGACTGGAAGCTCGCCGAAACCGGCAGCGAAACCGGCATCTACACCGGCTCGTTCGAAATTCCCGCCAACAAGGCCATGTTCCGCTTCTACTCAGAACTCACCGGCTGGGATGCCGGCGCATCTCTCGGTATCGCTGAAGGTGGTGACGTTGACGTAGCATTCGACGAAAACAACACCTACATCGGCACCATCATGGCCGGCAATGGCAACCTCAACTTCACCAACTGGACGGGTGGCACCATGGACATCACCGTTGACCTCAACGCCATGACCGTTACCATCAACGCTACCCCCGTATTCACCGCTCCCGAACTCTACGTTCGCGGTGACTTCAACAACTGGGAAGCTCCTGAAGATGCTCTGATGACCAAGACCGCTATGGGCGAAGACATCTACATGTACATGATTACCCTGCCCGCCCTCTCCGGCGAATTCAAACTCGCTACCGCCGACTGGGCTACCTCCTTCGGTGCTGACATCGACATCAAAGACAACGGTTGGGAACAAGAAGTTTGGGAAAATGGTAAGAACATGAAGTTCAACGTAGAAGATGCACAAAACATCCGCATTACCTTCGTCCTCACCCCCAACTACGCTGAACCCTCGTACATCACCCTGACTTGGACCTCCGGCGTTGCCGACCTCGAAGCTGACCAAAACGCCGTTCGCTACTTCAACCTCCAAGGTATCGAAGTACCTGCCGAACAACTCACCACCGGCGTATACCTCAAGCTCCAAGGCACCACCGCCACCAAAGTTACCGTGAAATAACATTCACCAACATACCCTCCCACAAAATCCCCGCCCCTCCGGCGGGGATTTTTTTGCCACCCCCTCAAAAAAATAGTATTTTTCACTTATAAGTGAAAAATATTTTGTAACTTTGCAGAAATAACATAAATAATGAAAGCGCCCGCAGATATGAAGACGATGCCACATTGAAAGGTTATGTTATGACTTTGCAACGATTTGAGCGGCTTCTTAAACAGGGTGAGGAAGATGGGTCAGTAATCATCTCAGAAAGGTCAATCGAAACCGATAATATCTTTGAATTATGAAGCGCACTGAAAAGTCATTGGCACAAATATTAGGTCCAATCCCCGCTGAAATGCAGGAGCAGGTAAACCTCTGCTTTGATATTGCCGACAAAATCTACTCGTTGATGATTAAACGCGGACTTACAAAAAAGCAGTTGGCCGAAGCCATGGGACGCCGTCCAAGCGAAATCACAAAGTGGCTTAGCGGACAGCACAATTTCACCATCGCCACTATTTCGAAGCTATCCAGCTTCTTCGGCCAACCGATCGTATCGGTAAGCTAACGCTTGAAGTAGCGGCCATCCTCGCGGCACACCTTGCAAGCCCGCTCTCCCGTAACTGTGTCAAAAGTCTGCACAGCGTGCAAAGTATTCACAGGAGGACAGGAGTAATTTCACGTGGGCGAGGTCGGCTCGGTGGTCGAGGCTCACAGGAGGACAGGAGTAATTCGCTGATAATCAACAAGTAGCCGAGGCTTGCCTCGGCATGCCCGGATGGCCCGGCGGCAGGTATAGCCGGAGGGCATTTGATGCGCCGGAGGCGCTATATCTTCGTTAGCCGTGGGTTGGTGAAAGTGTGTCAAAAGTCCGACGCGGCAGAATGTGGGCGAAAAAATTCACAGGAGCACAGGAGATTTAACAGGAGAACAGGATTTAATTCATTGATAATCAGGTGTCTACAAGAGCCGAGGTTTGCCTCGGCATACACGTCGGGCGACACAGTGGGCAGTATTTTGTATTTGGGACTTTTGACACACTTTCTCCTACCCACGGTCGAGGTACCACAGACACCTGTTGCCCGGAGGGCATCTCTGCATCCGCCCGCGGCGACATGTCCTGTGGAGAGATCCCCTCCGGGGAACGGGGGGCGAGGGCGCAGCGAACCCGCGGTAGGAGACGCTCCGCGCCACCAACCGCGGGTTAACGCCCGGAGAACGCCTCCGGCGTACTTCCATACCGCTCCGCGGCATGGATGCTGAAATAGCAGGGGCATCCGGGTATGCCGAGGCAAGCCTCGGCTACCTGTAAGTGGTAGAATATCAATGAATTAAACACTGTGCTCCTGTTGAATCTCCTGTTCTCCTGTGATTCCCTGCGGCAGCCTCTGCAAAATCTGCTGAATCTGCGTGAGAATGGCCATTGTGGGCGGCCCATCAGGCAAAGGTTCACAGTGTTTGGATTCAAGACTTTCGACTCACTTCCGGGCCGGGGTGTGGGCTGCTCTTGCACAGTTGGGGAAAAATTTGTAACTTTGCGGTATGATGACAAATTGTGCTTTCAGAATCGGTAACGGATTCGATGTGCATCGGCTGGTGGAAGGCCGGCGGTGCATAATTTGCGGTGTGGACATACCGTCGGAACGCGGCTTGTTGGGCCATTCCGACGCCGACGTGGCGCTCCATGCGCTCACCGACGCCCTGCTCGGCGCAGTGGCTTTAGGCGACATCGGCCGCCACTTCCCCGACACTGACCCGCAATGGAAGGGCGCTGACTCGCGCCTCCTTCTTCGCGCGGTGGTAGATATGCTGCGCCAACGTGGCTATATAGCTGTAAATGTGGACATTACCATCATGGCGCAAGCGCCCAAGATGGCACCCCACATTGAGGCGATGCGCGCCAACGTGGCCGCCGACTTGGGCATCGACATCGACTGCGTGTCGGTGAAAGCCACCACCACCGAACGCCTTGGATTCACCGGCCGCGGCGAAGGCATCGCCGCCCAAGCAGTGGCACTTATCGCAAAGACCGACGCATGAAAACCCTGTATATCACCGACTTAGATGGCACGTTGCTCCACGACAACGCCCAAGTGAGCGAGTTCACCGCGCGCACGCTCACCGCGCTGAGCCGCCGCGGCGCGCTCATCTCCGTGGCAACAGCCCGCACCCCCGCCACCGTGAGCCACATTATGGCCGAGGTGCACACCACCGTGCCGATGGTGGTGATGACCGGCGCAGCGATGTGGAGCCCGGTGTCGCACACATTCAGCGACCTGCAACTCATTGAGCGCGACCGCGTTGACGCGCTTCACCGCGTGTTCGATGCCTCCGCCGTCACACCCTTCTGCTACACCCTCGCTCCCGACAGCACCCACTTGGAAGTATTCCACTCGGCTGCCGAGCTCTCGCCCGCCGAACAATACTTCGTGGACCTGCGCAAGAAGCTGAGCCTCAAGCACTTCGACCTGCATAGCGACACGCCCGACAGCGCACTCAACCGCGTGGCGCTGTTCTTCGCCATCGGAAGCGAGGCCGACATCGTAGCCGCCGCCGAAGCCGCCAAGGCCGCCACCGACTGCTACGTGTCGTACTACAAAGACATCTATTTCCCCGACACTTGGCTGTTGGAAATCTTTGCCCACGGCGTGTCGAAAGCCCACGGCGTGGAGCGCCTGCGCCAACTCACCGGCGCCGACCGCGTGGTGGTGTTCGGCGACAACCTCAACGACATCGCCATGATGCAGTGCGCCGACGTGGCCGTGGCCGTCGACAACGCCCTGCCGCAAACCAAAGCCGTGGCAAATATCATCATCGGCTCGAACAATTCTGATGCCGTGGCACGTTATATCTTAGAAGACTTCGACAAAAATCAATAAAAAATGGCCGGCAAAACACTTTTTCTGCTCGACGCTTACGCGCTGATTTACCGCGCATACTACGGTATGATGCGTTCACCCCGCATCACCTCCAAGGGGTTGAACACCTCAGCCATCTTCGGATTTAGCAACACATTGGAGGAGGTGTTGAAAAAACAGCATCCCGACTACATCGCCGTGTGCTTCGACCCGCCCCACGGCCGCACCTTCCGCCACGAGGCTTACGAGCAATACAAGGCGCAGCGCGAGAAGCAGCCGGAGGACATCACCACGGCCATCCCCTACATCAAGCGCCTGCTCGAAGCCTACCGCATCCCCATGGTGGAAGTGGCCGGCTTTGAGGCCGACGACGTAATCGGCACCTTAGCAAAACGTGCTGAAAACGAGAGCTTTACCACCTACATGATGACCCTCGACAAGGACTACGGCCAGTTGGTGAGCGACAAGGTGCTGATGTTCCGCCCCGCCCTCGCCGGCCAGGGCTTCGAAATCCGCGACGCGAAAGCCGTGTGCGAGCGCTACGGCATCGAGCGCCCCGAGCAAGTGATTGATTTACTGGCACTTGAGGGCGACGCGTCAGACAACATTCCCGGTTGCCCGGGCATCGGCGAAAAGACCGCCATCAAGCTCATCAGCGAATTCGGTTCGGTGGAAAACCTAATCGCCAATGTCGACAAGCTCAAAGGCGCCAACCAGCGCAAGGTGTCGGAGAATGCCGAGAAGATTCGCTTCTCCAAGTACTTGGTCACCATCCGTACCGACGTGCCGGTGGAGGCGTCGCTCGAAGATTTCAAACGCGTAGAGCCTGATAATCAAGCACTTGTGGCACTATATACCGAGTTGGAGTTCCGCACCAAGTTGGCCGCGATGAATGCGCAAGCAGTCGAGCCGAAGGCCGAAGCGCCGGCGCAACTGTCGCTGTTCGACGACAACGGCGAGCCGGCCGAGTCGTCCGATGCCACTCTCAAAGACCTCAACGCCACCATCACCTTGGCCAACTCCGACGAGGAGTTCCGCGCCTTTGCCGCCGCCATCGGCGAGCGCGTGGGCATCGCCATCAACGCGCCCGAGGAGGAAGCCATGCGCACTCCGCTGCTATCCGTGGCCTTAGCCACTGATAATGAGGCAATTGTGGTCGACATTCCCGACTTTGCCATGGCCGCCGCACCCATCTTCGACGCCATGCGCGAAATCCTGCTCGACCGCACCATCACACCTATCTGCCACGATTTCAAGCGGTTAATGGTGGTATTGCGGCGCTTCGGCATCGACCTGAGCGAGCGCAACGACTACCGCGACACCTCCGTGGCCCATTACCTGCTCTCACCCGAAAGCAAGCACGAGCTCTCGGCCGTGGCCTTGGCCGAGCTTCGCCACCGCACCGTCGACTACGACATCCCCGAACGCGAGCGCCGCAAATCCGCACCCTCGGTCGAGTGTATGGCCGAACGCGCCTTGCTCACCCTGCGATTAGATACACATCTACACCAACGACTTGAAACAGAGGGCCTTGCCGACCTATATAATAATGTGGAACTGCCGTTCTTGGCCGTGCTCGCCGCCATGGAATGGGAAGGCGTGCGCATCGACACCGCCGCCCTCCGCTCCATCTCCGAGAAGCTCACCGCGCGCCTTACGGAGCTGGAAAAGCAAGCATTCGAAATCGCCGGCGGCCCGTTCAACCTCAACTCGCCGGCGCAAGTGGGCGAAGTGCTCTTCGGCCGCCTGCAAATCGACCCCAAGGCGCGCAAGAACCGCTCCGGCTCATGGCAAACCGGCGAAGACGTGCTCGAAAAGTATGCCGCCACGCAGCCCATCGTGCGTTTAATCTTGGAAATCAGAGGCTTACGCAAGCTGTTGACCACATACGTCAACGCTCTACCCAAGCTCATCAACCCCGACACCGGCCGCATCCACACCACCTTCAACCAAACCACCACCGCCACCGGACGCATCTCATCGGCCAACCCCAACCTGCAAAACATCCCCGTGCGCACCGACGACGGCCGCGAAATCCGCCGCGCTTTCATCGCCGACCCCGGCTGCGTGGTGATGGCCGCCGACTACTCACAAATCGAGCTGCGGTTGATGGCCGAACTCAGCGCCGACCCCACCATGGTGGAAGCATTCGCCCACGGCGAGGACATCCACCGCTCCACCGCCGCAAAAATCTTCCACGAGGACATCGCCAACGTCACCGCCGACCAGCGCCGCATAGCCAAGACGGCCAACTTCGGCATCATCTACGGCATCTCGGCCTTCGGCCTCGCGGAGCGCCTCGGCATCCCGCGCGCCGAAGCCCGCGGACTCATCGACAACTACATGGCCACCTACTCCGGCGTGCAGCAATACATTCATAATCAGGTGGAAAGCGCCCGCGCCAAGGGCTACGTGCAAACGCTCTTCGGCCGCAAGCGCCTGCTGCCCGACATCAACTCGCGCAACGCCACCGTGCGCAGTTTCGCCGAGCGCAACGCCGTGAACGCGCCGTTGCAAGGCTCCGCCGCCGACATCATCAAGATTGCCATGGTGAACATCTACCGCGAGATGCGCGCCCGCGGCCTGCGCTCGCGCATGCTCATCCAGGTGCACGACGAATTGGTGTTCAACGTCTACCCCGACGAACTTGACCAGCTCACCGAATTGGTACGCACCAACATGGTGAACGCCTACCAAGGCCGCGTGCCCTTGGAAGTGAGCATCGACACCGCCCCCAACTGGCTCGAAGCGCATTAAACCTTTGCCCGATTTCGCGGTCTAACTTTAAAACAACTAACTATGGAAGAGAATCTCAACCAAACTCCGCCGGAACAGGCGTCCGAAGAAGCCAAGCGCCCGGCACGCGTGGCCGTAGTGGTGATGGCCGTGCTGACCACCATCGCGGCATGGGTATGCACCGCCTTCAACGCGCGATTGGCCGTGGTGGTGAGCCTGCTGGCCGTCATCCTGTCGATTATCGGCCTGCGAAGCGGTCGCCGCGGGTTGCGCATCCTGTCCACCACCACGCTGATAGCCTCCGCCACCTTGCTATTGGTGGTGGCAGCCTTCATTGTGGCCGTAATGCTCACGATTTAGCCACGCGAGCAAGAGCTCGAAGCAGTTGCAAAAAATTTTTGATTAGTCCTCGAGCAGGTCGGGGCGGAGGCGGCGTGTGCGCTCCACTGCTTGCTCGTGCTTCCACTGCGCTATCTTCGCCTCGTGGCCCGAAAGCAGGATGTCGGGCACGCGCCAGCCGTTGTAATCGGCCGGACGAGTGTAGATGGGCGGCTCCAGCAGGTTGTCTTGGAAGGAATCGGTCAGAGCGCTTTGCTCGTCGCCGATGGCTCCGGGAATGAGGCGCACGATGGCGTCGGCAATGATGGCCGCCGGCATCTCGCCACCGGTG
>JBJEKG010000272.1:0-7614 GCA_051878535.1 Muribaculaceae bacterium | reverse complement strand
AATATCGCCCGCCTCGATGCCATGGAAGCATTCTACGACGACGGATACATCCGCGCCGTCCGCTTCCCCCACCCCCTCACCATCGCCATCAACGGCCGCAAAGGCACCGGCATCGTGGCACTCAATGAAATAGATACTCAACCATAGATTACACCACTAACACCATGAGTTTCAACGCTTTAAAACGACTATTCGGATTCGGCTCCGACAGCGACCCCGACCAAGACGAACTCCTCGCCGACGATGCCGACGCGCCCGCCTCCGCCGCTTCCGATTCCAAACATAAACCGGCCGAAAAGCCTGCCGACCCGCCCGCTTTCGACCACGACATCGCCCAACGAATTTTTGGTTCCGTCATCCAAATTTTCAACGAATCGCTGCCCAAATTCGTGGCCGATTCCGTCGACCCCAAGGTGCAGGCCGAACTCATCCGCAAAGCGCTCGACCAAGACATCCAAAAGTACCTCGATTCGCTCTCCGAAACCGCCCGCCAATACTGCGAGCAGCAGTGGAAACAAACCCGCACTGCCCTCGAAGACGAAATCGCCGCCGCCAAAGCCAAATCGGCCGAGGTTCAGCGCAAGAGCGAAGAGTTTCAGCAGCGCCAGCTCAGCGCCGACCGTCAGCGCCGCGCCCTCTCCGACCGCGTCCACGATCTCGAAGCGCAGCTCACCAAACTCGAGGCCGAGCGCGAACAACTCGACCTCGAAAAGCGTTCTTTGGTTAACCGTCTGCGCGTAGCTTCCGTCCAAGGCGCTTCCGATGTGCCCGCCGAAGCCCTCGCCGACACCGCCGAAGTGGAAAAACTCAAACAAACCATCGCCGAAATGCAATCCGGTATCGATTCTCTCAAAGAGCAAAACCGCGTGGCCAACGAAATGCTCGAAGACCAACGCAAACGTCTCGCCGAGGCCAAAAAGGAACTCGACGAGGCACGCGCGCAGCTCGCCGCCAAGGAGAAAGAATTAGCCGAGACCAACGAAGCCCTCACACAGTTCAACGAAGTCGTGCCGCAAATGCAGAAAGTCGACGAACTCCTCTCCGCTAAGGAGGAGAAAATCAAGCAGTTGCGCAAAACCATCTCCGCCCGCGACAACGAAATCACCGCCCTGCGCAAAACCATCTCCGACAATATCCGCGCCCAAGCTCAACGCGAAAAAGAGCTCCAACAGGAAATCGACAAGCTCCAAGGCGCCGCTCCCAAGCCCGCCACGCTCATGACCATCGATGAGCCCATCGACGAAGAGCCCACGCCCCAAATTTCCGAGGAGGAACTCTCGGCCATCGAGCAAAGTTTTGAAAGCGGCGAATGGTTCACCAACAGCAAACCGGTGGAAACGCCTCCGGTGCGCCCCGACGATTCCGACTTCGGCTACCAAGAGCCCAAACGCAAGAAAAATCAACCCGACCCTAATCAACTCTCACTATTTTTCGAATGAAACTCAAAGCCATAATATGCGCCGCCATCGTGGCCGCCGCCTCCGTGCCGACATTCGCCGCCGCGCCCACCGTGGCGCAAGTCTCGCCCTACGTCTACCCCGAAAACCGTGTGGCCTCGGTGCCTAACTTCACCTACATGCCCGACGGCAACTCCTACCTCACCCTCGCACCCGACCACCGCTCGGTGGTGCGCTTCGACACCAAAACCGGCAACCAACTCGAAGTCTACCTCGACCTCAGCAACACCCGCGAATCGCGCCTCGACGTCATCGACGGCTTCGCCATCTCCGCCGACGCTGCCAAGGTGATGGTGTGGACCAACACCGAGTACGTCTACCGCCGCTCATTCACCGCCGAATACTACATCTACGACACCCACTCGCGCCTGCTCCGGCCGCTCTCGTCGCAGCACCCGCGCCAGCAGTCGCCCATCATCTCGCCCAACGGCCGTATGGTGGCTTTCGTGGCCGATAACAACATCTATATCAAGAAGTTAGACTACAACAGCGAAGTGGCCGTCACCACCGACGGCGCCCCCGGCTCAATCATCAACGGCACCTCCGACTGGGTCTATGAAGAAGAGTTCGTCACCACTTGCTCCATGACTTGGGCACCCGACAACCTCAACCTCTGCTACCTCCGCTACGACGAATCAGCCGTGCCCACCTTCGACATGCAACGCTACTGCGGCTCGTGCTCGCCCAACCCCGGCCTCGACCTCTATCCCCAAACCTGGAGCTACAAATACCCCGTGGCCGGTCAGGTCAACTCCACCGTAACCCTCCACAGCTACGATGTCGAAACTCGCAAGGTCAAAACCATCGACCTCCCCGACAACCGTATCGAATACATTCCCGCTATCGCATACGGTCCCGATGAAAACTCGCTCATCGTGGCAACCCTCAACCGCGAACAAAACCACTACGAAATCTACAAAGTCAACCCCAAAAGCACCATCTGCAAGTCAATCTACGTGGAAGATTCCAAAACCTGGGTCACCCCCGAATCTTACGAGAACCTCCACCTCGGTGCCGACGGCTTCGTGGTCCTCTCCTGGCGCAACGGCCGCCATCAGCTCTACAAATATAATTACAACGGCGTCGAAACCGGCCAAATCGCCCCGGGCGACTACGACATCACCGCATACTACGGCTGCGACCCCGCCGGCGCTCACATCTTCCAAGTAGCCGCACCCAACCCGCGCGACCGCGTCATCCGTCGCATCGACGCCAAAGGCCGCATCACCGACATCTCTCCCTCCACCGGCGATTCGCAAGCCACCTTCTCACCCGACATGCGCTGGATGCTCCTCAGCCACAGCACCTCATCCACCGTGCCCGTCTTCACCCTCGCCACTAACGAAGGCAAAACCGTGCGCACCATCCAAGACAACGCCGCCGCGGCCGCTCGCCTCCAGCCCTTGGCCGCTCCGCGCGAGTTCTTCACCATGACATCCGACGGCGCCACACTCCAAGGCTTCATCATCAAGCCTGTCGACTTCGTCCCCGGCAAAAAATACCCCGTCGTGATGTATCAATACTCAGGCCCCGGCTCGCAAGAGGTCCGCGACCGCTGGCATCTCGACTGGTACGATGCCTTCGCCCACGCCGGCTACGTGGTCATCTGCGTTGACCCTCGCGGCACCGGATTCCAAGGCCGCAAGTTCTGCGACCAAGTCTACGGCAACCTCGGCCACTACGAAACCATCGACCAAATCGCCGCCGCCCGCTATGCCGCTTCCCTGCCATACGTCGACGCCGACCGCATGGCCATCTTCGGCTGGAGCTACGGCGGCTACGAAACCCTCATGGTGGCCACCGACCCCGATTGCCCGTTCAAAGCTGCCGTAGCCGTCGCCCCCGTCACCGACTGGCGATTCTACGACGCTGTCTACACCGAACGCTACCTCAACACCCCGCAGCAGAACGAAGACGGCTACTTTGATTCCGCTCCACTCAACCGCGCCGCCAACCTCCAATGCCAGCTCCTCATCATGCACGGCACCGCCGACGACAATGTCCACCCCAACAACTCCCTCGAGTTCATCTCCCGCCTCCAAGCCGCCGGCCTCCTCTGCGATTTCTGGGTATTCCCCAACATGAACCACTCCATTTTCTACTGCAACGGTCGCGCCTTGGTCTATGGCAAGATGCTCGACTGGCTTAACCGCAACCTCTAAGCCATGCCTCGTTTGAGCGATCAAATGCCGCGCCAAATGATTGCCACGCTGTCACTTAACTGGCTCGTGGTGATGCTGGTGATGGTGGTGGTCATGCTTATGCCCGCCATCTTCTCCCGCCACCTCATGCCCGCGCTCATCGCTCTCATCGCCATAGGTCTCGCGCGCTTCTACGGCAAAAACCGCCCCGCCATTGCTCGGTGCGTGGTCAAATCGCTGGCGATTACCGCCGTTATCATGGTGGTTATCAACCTGCTGAACTATCTCGGTTGGGTCGACAACCACCTCTCCAACCCCGACATCCCCTACATCACCGGCCTGATTCTCTTCACCACCATCGCCCCGGTGGCCGTGTTCATCTACATCCGCCACCGCCGCGCTCGCTGGCCCGTTCACTCGCTGTTTAAGCTCTGCGCCGACGAGGACCATCTCCAAATCTTCATCCTCGCCGCTGTCTCCGCCGCACTGGCCATCGGACAATGGCTCTACTATTATAATGTTTACATAAATGTAAACTTCAACAACCGCGACTGGTTCCTGTTCAACCTCGCGCCCCTCATCATCTGCTTGGCATCAATACCGGCCATGTTCGTTCGATATTTCCGCATAAACCGCTCGATTACAGCCGTTTACGTCGGCGCAAAGAACAAGGCCATCGTCCGAGTATTCCTCATCGCCGACAACCGCACGGTCCTCGCCCCCGACAAGTTCGGCTCGATGGACACGCCCTACTCTTTCACCGCCGAAAACCCCGGTCAACAGGACGTTATCGACTACCTCCGCTCGCGCTCTATCGCCTGCGACGAAACTCGCTACCTCTTCACCGGCGTCACCTGCGACGGCCTCTCGCCCATCCACCTCTACGTAGCTTTCGTCCCCGCACTCCCCGCCGACGCCAAATCGTACTCGCTCGCCGACATCCTCGGCCCGCTCCGTTGCAATATCTCCGTGGAAATGGCCTTCGAAGTCACCGTGGTAAAGGTCATCTCAATCGCTTGCCGCACTTACCATATCGACGGCTCGCCGCGCTACCAACTCGAGCAGTACCACACCTCGTTCTGCCTCAACGACCTCCGCATCCCCAACATCGACTACAACGATGCCCGTTGGATTCAAATCGCACGCCGCCACGACCGCCGCTTCTCCCGGCGGCTCCTCAACACACTCGCTAACATCTTCACTCTCAATCGTCTATGAGTACTTCCTTGCTTGTCATCACCGGTCCTACCGCCTGCGGCAAAACCGCCCGCGCCGTGCAATGCGCCCGAGCCTTCAACGGCGAAATCGTCTCCGCCGACTCGCGCCAAATCTACCGCTCCATGGACCTCGGCACCGGCAAGGACCTCCATGAATACGGCGAAGTGCCTTTCCATCTCATCGACATCGCCGATGCCGGGTATAAGTACAACCTCTTCGAGTACCTGCGCGACGCCCGCGCGGCCATTGCCGACATCCGCTCGCGAGGTCGTCTGCCAATCGTCTGCGGCGGCACCGGCATGTACGTCGAAGCACTTCTCAACGGCCTCGAGCTGCCCGAAGTACCCGCCAATCCCGAACTCCGCGCCCGCCTCGAAGGCCGTTCGCTCGCCGAACTCACCGACATGCTCTCCCAAATGAAGGTGCTCCACAACACCACCGACGTCGACACCGCCAAACGCGCCATCCGCGCCATCGAAATCGCCACCTTCTACCAAGAGCACCCCGATGCCGCGCGTCTTGCCACGCCACACCCCGTGGCCGATGCAGTCACCATTTGCCTCGACATCCCCCGCGACCTGCGCCGCCAACGCATCTCCGCTCGCCTCCGTCAGCGCCTCGACGACGGCATGGTCGACGAAGTCCGCCGCCTCATCGCATCCGGCATCAACCCCGACGACCTCATCTACTATGGTCTCGAATACAAATACCTCACCGAATACGTCATCGGCCGGTACTCATTCGACGAAATGTTCCGCCAACTCGAAATCGCCATCCACCAATTCGCCAAGCGCCAAATGACATGGTTCCGCGGCATGGAGCGCCGCGGCCACGTGCTCCATTACATCCCCTTCGACCTGCCGCAGGACGAGTTTCTCAACCGCGTAGCCACCATCGCCCAGCTATGAAAGCGCTCATAACCGCCATATTATCAGTTATTTGCGCCTTCACAGCCGCAGCCGTGGAGCATCCCGTCGAAGGCTTCGTGGAATCGCTCCACTCCCACCTCCGCATCGCCCCGCCGCGATTCAGCAAGACCACCTTCGAACTCCGCTGGAACAAGCTCGACTCCCTCTCCTACTCCTTCGCCCGAATCACCACCTTCGGCCAAGGCCTCGACGACAACAACCCGCTCCATCTCGTCATCGGCTCACACTCAGCCGCCGGCGATTCCATCACCGCCATCCACGACTTCGCCGACCTCCACGACCCGCAAGAACTCGGCCTCTCGGCCGTGCTCGACGTCAGTCCGGCCGGCGCGTTGCTCTCCGTGGGCGTCCGTTCTGCCGCCGCCGAAATCCCCGTAGCCTTCGACATCGCCGCCCGCGGCTGCATCGAAACCGTTGCGCCTTCTAATGTGCAAATATTACGCGATAATTTCACCATCACATACCTGCCCGACCAACAGCAGGCGCCATTCGCCTCCGTCGACGACCTCTGCCAATACCTCGCCGCATCAACCGACCCCGCCGAAGGCCTCTGGGCATACTTCGACCGCGTCACCGTCTCCGGAATCTCAGCCATCGGCGGCTACTACACCATCGCCACCGTCGCCCGCCCCGATTCTTCCGACTACATTATTATATATATAGCCGGCGCCGAATCCAACGCCCACCTGTGGCAGCCGCTCCAAATCAAAGGCACACTCACGCCCGCCACATTCCCCGGCGCGTTCGACCTGTGCTGGATTCAGCCATCACTCGTGCCAATCGCCTTCGAAGCCTCCGCCACCATCGACGGCGACCTTCTCTCGCTCGCATTCCCCCACTGGAAAACCTCCATGCGTATGCGCCGCATCTCACCCGCTCAACTCACCTCCCGCTGATTATGGACCAAGAATTCGCCTCTTCACTACTCGAAAACGCTGTCAAACAACTCTCGCGCCTGCCCGGTGTCGGTCGCAAAACCGCCCTCCGACTTGCCCTCTACATCCTCCGACGCGACCCCGCCGAAGCCAACGCCCTCGGCCAAGCAATCATCGACATGCGCCAAGGCATCCGCTACTGCTCCGTGTGCCATAACATCAGCGAAACCGAAGTCTGCAACATCTGCGCCAACCCCTTGCGCGACGCCTCCACAATCTGCGTGGTCGAAAACGTCAAAGACGTCATGAGCATCGAAAACACCGGCCGCTTCTCCGGCCTCTACCACGTGTTGGGCGGCATCATCTCACCCATCGACGGCATCGGACCCGATGCCCTCGAAATCAACTCACTCATCGACCGCGTCAAAACCGGCACCATCAAAGAAATCATCCTCGCCCTCTCCCCCACCATGGAAGGCGACACCACCAACTTCTACATCTACCGCCGCCTCCGCGCCGAAGCCCCCGACGCCCTCCCCGCCATCACCCGCATCGCCCGCGGCGTAGCCGTCGGCAACGAACTCGAATACACCGACGAACTAACCCTCGGCCGCTCCATCCTCGACCGCCGCCCCTTCGACTCCTAACCCCACGCCAACACCCACAATTAGTGCCGTGGCTTGCCGCGGCATACAGGACGGGCGACCAACCAAACGACAACCAACACCCCTACCCGTCCGGATGGCACAACAGCGAAGCTGTTGCGCATACCCCTCAACCCCACATTGGCGAAGCCTATGTGGGGATAAAGTGCTTTATATCAGCAATGTACCGCGGAGCGGTTCCAATTACCGAGCGACCATCTGCCGATGATTTGGAACCGCGCCGCGGTTCGAGATGTAGGGGGGCACCCGGTCCCCACAAAGGCACTACGCTCCAGTACAACCGTCCGCATGGGCGTCGGGCTCTGAAAAAGGTAGCCGCGTCGGTGGGC
>JBJEKG010000271.1:0-7661 GCA_051878535.1 Muribaculaceae bacterium | reverse complement strand
AGTATCATTATTCCGGCTATCCTGACGATTGACAACAAGCCCTACACCGTCGCTCAACTTATGCCCAGCTCGTTTGAAAACAACAAACTGAAATACGCATCCATTCCCCCCACCGTAACCGAGATTCCTTCATCGTGCTTCTACCGCTGCTTCTATCTGGAAGAATGTCTAATCCCCGGAGCCAAAAGTATCGGCCCATACGCCTTCTTCCGCAGCACTATCTCCAAAATCGAGCTCTCCGACAGCTTGGAAGAGATTTGCAGTTATGCGTTCTATGAATGTAATCATTTGAGAACTATAACCCTCCCGGCGACCCTCAAACGGATTGGGCACTCCGCCTTCCGTGATTGTCGAGGATTGGACACGGTGATTGTCAACTTCCGCCAACCCATCCCAATCCACGAAGAAGCGTTCTGGGGCCTGCGAGCCGGAGCATACAAAAAGCCAATCGTGCTGGTAGTCCCCACCGGAAGCAAGCCGGCCTTTGAAGCCGACCCCTGCTGGAAACGCTTCACAACCATCATCGAACGAAACTGACCATTTCCGCCGCTTTCCACTATCATCCATCCCACCCGCGGTAGCGGTGCGGGGTTAGCGGTCGGGGGCGAAGAGGTCGTCTATGGTCACCACGCTCTGCATCTGTCCGGAGTATTCATTGCGCGCCAAAGTGTATGTGGTCACCAAGGTGAGGTGCACCGAGCTGCGGCATCGCGTTTCCTCAATGAAGGCGGTAACCTTATGCCGCAACTCGGCATCGTATGACTTGTCGATGCGGAAGTCATCGGCGGTAAATTTCATTTCGCAGATGTTCACAACGTGGTCAGCGCGGTCTATCACCAAGTCGATTTGTGCACCGCGCGAGGATGTTTTGCTTATCCACGATGAGCACTCGGTATGCACCCCGTTGATTCCGAGTGCTTGCTTTATCTGATTGATATGAAGGGCGCACACGTTCTCGAAAGCAAAACCGCGCCACGCCGTCAGCGCAGGCTGCAGCAAGTTGTTCTGCCAAAAACGCGGGTCAGAGGTCTTCTTCCCGGCCAAAAACCGGGTGTAGAACAAACAGAACGGGTCGACCAAGCGATACCTCACATCGCGTGATGAGCCGCCGTAAGGAGTGTAAGCCTCGATGAAGCATCCGGCTTCGAGCGCTCGCAGTATCGTGGTGAGGCCACCGCCGTAGGCCGTTGATACCTTATCGGCAATTTCCTTTCGTGTGTATCCAATTCGCTTAGTGCCAAGTAGTTGCACAATGGCCACATAGTCATCAGGGGTGGTGAACAGGGAGTTGAACAGCCGCGAAAACTCGTCGCGCAGTTTGGCATTGCGAGCAAAAAACAGGTTATCGACATTTTGAGCAAGGCTGTATTTCTTATCCATCAGCCCGATATAATATGGTATGCCCCCCGTAATCATATACGCTTGTAACTGGTCGAAGCGGCTCATCGCAATACCAAGGTAGGCATACAATTGTTCGCACTCGCCGAGAGTGAACGGCAGTAGGACAATCTCAGCGGTCAGGCGGTTATACAATCCACCTTTATTATTGATAATCTTATCGTTAATCCATGAGGTCGAAGAGCCGCACACGATGAGCATCAAGTTCGATTGGCCCGCGCCCCAGCCGTTCCAAAAGTGTTCAAATGCGGTGACAAAACACGACCGCGGCGTATCCATCCACGGCAACTCGTCGATGAAAACCACCAAGCGCCGGTCGCTGCTGCGAGCTTCCAACAAATCGCGCAACTTGTCGAAAGCCTCCAGCCAAGTGGTCGGCGCCGGGCCGATGTAGCCATATCGCACCAACGAGGAGTAGAAACTTGTCAGTTGCAATTTAAGCAACCCGCTCTCTTGGTCAGCCATGTCGGCAGGCGACAGCCCGGTGTGATAAAATGCCAATTTGCCGTCAAACAATTCTCTCACAAGGTAGGTCTTTCCCACCCTGCGGCGCCCCTGCACCACTACCAGCTCCGGCCTGCCGGAATTATAAAGGTCGAGCAGTTCTTGCTGCTCTTTCTTTCTTCCTACAATAACTTGTGCCATAATTCATTCACTATTTTGCCGCAAAGATACAAAAAATATCGTTTCCGGCAAAATAAATGCCCGCTATTTTGCCGCAATTGGGCGTTTTGGGGGATTTGCGGCAAAATAAGCAGCAAACAACTCCGCGCCGCTCGGCTTCCGCCTCACCACGACAACCAGCCTGACGGCAGTGAGCGATGCGTGTCGGCCCGATGGGTATGCCGCGGCAAGCCACGGCTACAAGTGGGTGAAAATCAAGAAAATATCCTGTTCTCCTGCTGAATCTCCTGTCCTCCTGTGATTTTTTGCAGGACGGGCCGCGTGCTCCGAAAAATCTGCTAAATCTGCGTGAGATTCGACCCGCTGTGCCCGCGTGCTGCGAAAAATCTGCTAAATCTGCGTGAGTTCCGGCCCGCTGTGCCCGCGTGCTCCGCGAAATCTGCTAAATCTGCTAAATCTGCGTGAGTTCCGGCCCGCTGTGCCCGCGAAATCCGGGGAGGGAAGTGGTTTAGCGGCCGGGGATGCGCAGCAGGTAGGGGTAGGGGGCGCGCAGGGCGATGGGCAGGGTGGTGGTGCGCACTTGGCGCAGGGCGGCGATGGCATCGACGGCTTCTGAGTGGGTGGAGGTGGCCACGTAGTAGTAAGGCTCGGCGGTTTGGAGGATGAAGGCGCGCTGGCCGGCGTCTATGAGGCGTTGGCGGCAACTTTGCGCGGTGAAGAGCTGTTTGAATTGAGCCACGACCACGCAGTAGGCGCGCACGGAGTCGAGGGCGATGCCGCCGTCGGGGGCAGCTGCCACGCGCTGCACGCGCAGTTCGACGGTGTCAGTGCCGTCAACGATGGTTTGCACGTCCAAGGGGCGGCGGTCGGCACCGTAGATGGCCGAGGATTCGGCCGCGGTGGAGTCGCGGTGGGCGATGGCGCGGTCGTATGACTGGCGATAGTTCTCCACCGTGGTGTGGCAGGCGGTGAGGGTGAGCGCGAGGGCTAAGATGGTGAAAATGAGGTGTTTCATACCGAAAGTTTGCCGAGTTCGATTACTTCGAGGTCGAAAATTTTGTCACCGTCGATTTTGAGGCGGATGAGGGTGCGTTGGCGTTGCCAGCCGTGTGTGCCGGCGGCGCCGGGGTTGATGTGGAGAAGGTTGAGTTCGTGGTCGTACATGACCTTGAGGATGTGGCTGTGGCCGCCCACGCAGATTTGCGGCCGCGATTCGATGAGCATGCGGCGCACACCGGGGGCATAGCGGCCGGGGTATCCGCAGATGTGAGTCATCCACACCTTGACCCCTTCCACCTGAAATTCAAGCACTTCGGGGCAGATGCGGAGAATGGGACCGTGGTCGATATTGCCGCGGACTGCGCGCACCATCGGGGTGATGGCGCGCAGTCGCTGCAAAGTGTCGAGGCAGCCGACGTCGCCGGCGTGCCAAATTTCGTCGCAATGAGCGAAGTGGATGGCAAATCTGTCGTCCCAGGTGGAGTGGGTGTCGGAGAGAATGCCTATCTGCTTCATTTAGCAGGGATTATGCCGCGGGGCACGGCGTTGCGGTTGACGGTGATGCTGACTGTTTTGGCCAAGAAGAAAGCTTCGGACACGTAGATGTAGCCGTGGTAAACTTGGTTGGTATCCCAGGAGTTTTTCACCTTGTAGTAGTGGTTGCCTTGTTGGTCGACGGCGGTGCCCACGATTACCATGCCGTGGTCGTCGGTGGTTTGCTGCGAGTCAAACATGCGCTGGCGCGATTCTTGGGTGACGGTTTCTTCGGGCACGGGGCCGGTGAAGGCGTAACGTTCGGCCACGCGATCCTTGTCGGAGAGAGTTGTCCAGCGGGCGAGTTCGGTGCCTTCCAATCCGCTTTCATCCTTACCGGCGGGCATCAGAGCCACACCGTCTTTCCATTTGAAACCCTGCTCCGACACATCGGCGGCCCAAGCCACGGAGTAGCCGTTGGCCAAAGCGTTGTCAACGGTGGCTTTGAGTTGGTCGAGGGTGACGTTGAGATAGGGCGCGTTGAGCCAGTTGTCGGGGATTTCGATGGAGAAGTAAGTGCCGAAGGGGTGATGGGTGAACGAGGTGATGGCGATGAAGTCGTCGACGTTGATGCCGAGGCTTTGGGCGTAGGATTGCGGGGTGTATGACTTGCCGTTGACGGTGAAGGTTTCGGGCAGTTCACCGAGGTAAGCGTCGAGCACGCCGGCGAATGCGCGGGGCCACGCGGTGGTGATGTACTTGTCGGGCTTGGACACAACGGCGTGCACCATTCCGGAGAGGATGGCATCGAGCTCGCCATGGGTATGCTTGTCTTCGCCGTATTGGAGGCCGGTGTAGACGCTTTCGGGCACGATGCCGTAGTTCTGGATGCCCCAGAGCACGTCGGCAAAGGAGCCGCCGGCAGCGAAGTTAGCTTGGCCGTACATGCGCACGAAGCGGTCGGCCTTGGCCTGATAGCAGTGGTACACGATGAACATCTCGCTGAGATCGACCGATTGGCCGGTGCGGCGCAGGATGTCGTCTTCGATAAACGACAGGCCGGAGAAGCACCAGCAAGTGCCCGACTTGTTTTGGTCCTTGACGGAGTTGGTGGGGATGACGATTTGGTCGGTGAATTGGAAGCCGTCGGAGGCGGCGGAATCAGCAGGTTCGGCGGCGAAGGCGCTGAAGGCCATGGAAGCCGCGATAGCGAGGGAAATGAAATGCTTCATGAATATAAGTGGTTATAGTGTTAGTATTCAGTGAATTAGCCCACCACAGCTACGTGGATGCCGGTGGCGGCGGTGATGCGCTCGGCGATGGCGTCCAACTCTGCACGCGGCACCTTTTGCAGCGACAGCTCGGGTGTGGGGCGGTCGAGGCTGTAAAGCTGGATTTCGCGCGGACGGATGCGGCGGTATGCCTCGATGAGGGCGTCGATTTCAACGTCGGTGGAGTTGTCGACCTCCACGCCGTCGTGCGAGCCGCGCGTAATCATGGTCTGCACGATGACCTGCGGACCCACGGCAGCGATACGCTCGATGACGTGTTCGGCAGTGAAATTGGGGTTGGTGGGACGGTCGAGCAAGGCGATGGTGCGGTCGATTGCGCTGTCGAGCTTCAGGCAGCAGTTCTCGATTCGGCGCAACGCATTGACCACCTCCTCGTGGGCGAGCATGGTCGAGTTGGAGAGGACCGTGACGCGCGCTTGGGGGAAGTAGCGGTCGCGCAGGGCGATGACGTCGTCGATGATGCCGGGGAAGGCCGGGTGGAGCGTCGGTTCGCCGTTGCCGGAGAAGGTGATAACGTCGAGCGGCTGACAGGCGGCGTGCATCTCGGCGAGCTTGGCTTCGAGCAACCGTGCTACTTGCGCGCGCGAAGGCAGCCCCGACGAGCCGTGGCCTTGGGCATTATATCCCGCCTCGCAATAGAGGCAGTCGAACGAACAAATTTTGCCATCATTGGGCATCAGATTCACCCCGAGCGAAGTGCCGAGGCGGCGCGAGTGAATCGGCCCGAAGATGGTGTGGGTATACATTACTGTCTGCATAATAATCTCTTATAATTCAGAAACGATGCTGAATGGCACTTTGGTGATGGCGACAATAGTCTCGATTGGAACACCATGCGCTTTCATAGCCCGGGCAGACTCAACAAGCTGCTCGTCTTTTTGCTGAAGCTGCTCGTCTTTTTGCTGAAGCTGCTCGCTTTGTTGCTTAAGTTGCTCGCTTTGCTTTGCTATAGTAGCTTTATCTTTGGCGTGTTCGTTCTGGTATCTTGTAATATTGGAGAAGTATTCGTCTTCCACGCGCATGTCTTGGCGCATATCGGCATCGGCAGCGGCCATTAGTAAGCGCTTCATGATGCAAGTCATGTCGGGGTCGTCGTTGAACGGTTGCTCGTCCATCTTGATTACGTGGGGATCGTATTGGTCGCAGTAGGTTTGGTCGAACACCGACAGGATTCGCTCCAACTTGTTGTTGACTTGGCCGTGGAGAAGCGGAATTTGCACGATGATGCTGTCGTGGACCAAGCTCTCGATGAACGGGTCGGGAATGCCCACGGTGACCTCTTCGCCATCGTAGTTGTACGACTTATGGCTGACATAAAGCACAGGCTCTTCGATTTTGCCCACGCGGTGGCCGAGCAGATACACGGCGATGATAGGCAAACCGTATTTTGCTTCAGGGTCGTGACACTCCGTTGTATTATTCGGATTAACGTATTGCGCTCCGAGATACTGGCGGAAACGCAACACTTCGGATTTGAGGAACGTTTTCTGCAGCTCGATGAGAACCAATTTCAATGTGCCATCGTCTTGGCGGACGCGAGCAGCGAAGTCGATACGATAAATCGACAAATTGCGCTCAAGATCTTTGGCATACTCGTGCGGACGCACTTCCAACTCCACCACCTCGCGCTTGAGCAGCGCCGAGAGGATGATTTTTGCAACGCGCATGTCCTCCATCAGGAACTTGAACACCACGTCATATATCGGATTAGCTAAAGTAACTTTCATAACAGTGCGGATTAAGATTCATCTGAGGTGTTATTGCTTGGCGTAGAAGCAACATTCAGTTCGGAAACGATGCTGAAGGGCACTTTGGTGATGGCGACAATAGTTTCGATTGGAACCCCGAGCGCTTTCAAAGCCCGGGCAGACTCAACAAGTTGCTCGCTTTGTTGCTGAAGCTGCTCGCTTTGTTGCTGAAGTTGCTCGCTTTGTTGCTGAAGTTGCTCGCTTTGCTCTGCTATAATAGCTTCTTTTTTTGCGGACTCGTTCTTGGCTTCGGTGATGTCGGAGAAGTATTCGTCTTCCACGCGCATGTCTTGGCGCATGTCGGCATCGGCAGCTGCCATTAGCAAGCGTTTCATGATGCAAGTCATGTCGGGGTCGTCGTTGAACGGTTGCTCGTCCATCTTGATTACGTGGGGATCGTATTGGTCGCAGTAGGTTTGGTCGAACACCGACAGGATTCGCTCCAACTTGTTGTTGACTTGGCCGTGGAGAAGCGGAATTTGCACGATGATGCTGTCGTGGACCAAGCTCTCGATGAACGGGTCGGGAATGCCCACGGTGACCTCTTCGCCATCGTAGTTGTACGACTTATGGCTGACATAAAGCACAGGCTCTTCGATTTTGCCCACGCGGTGGCCGAGCAGATACACGGCGATGATAGGCAAACCGTATTTTGCTTCAGGGTCGTGACACTCCGTTGTATTATTCGGATTAACGTATTGCGCTCCGAGATACTGGCGGAAACGCAACACTTCGGATTTGAGGAACGTTTTCTGCAGCTCGATGAGAACCAATTTCAATGTGCCATCGTCTTGGCGGACGCGAGCAGCGAAGTCGATACGATAAATCGACAAATTGCGCTCAAGATCTTTGGCATACTCGTGCGGACGCACTTCCAACTCCACCACCTCGCGCTTGAGCAGCGCCGAGAGGATGATTTTTGCAACGCGCATGTCCTCCATCAGGAACTTGAACACCACGTCATATATCGGATTAGCTAAAGTAACTTTCATAACTATACGGATAAGACACAGCAAAGATACAACTTTTTTGCCCCGAATGCAAATATTGGGCGCAAAAAGTGCGGTTAGGCGCACGGCTCTTTCATTTAAAAAAAGCCGATATTCTCAATTTTTTTGTTATTTTA
>JBJEKG010000270.1:0-7783 GCA_051878535.1 Muribaculaceae bacterium | reverse complement strand
CGGTTTGAACACTTCCGCCAACGTATGGACGAGCACTTCCACCGCGACATCCGCTACGTGGTGGAGACGTATTACGCGCAGTCGCAACAGATGTTGAGCGACGGCGGCTTCGACATCTTGGGCCATTTCGATAAGATTGGCCATAACGCATCACTATATCATCCCGGAATCGAAGATGAGGGATGGTATCAAGACCTTATCGACCACTATATCAAGCAGATAGAGGCTTCGGGTGTGGTGGTTGAAATCAACACGAAAGCATACGGCGAGCATGGCCGATTCTTCCCCCACACCCGCTACTGGGCGCGGTTGGTCGAAGCCGGCGTGCCGCTGATGGTCAATTCCGACGTGCACTACGCCGACCGCGTGGAGGCATCGCGTCAACAGGCGTTTGACATTTTAAACAGCATCCGACATGGCGGCGAGTAAGATTCAGACGTTGGAATTGTTGGCGCCGGCACGCGATGCGGCCACGGCCATTGCTGCCATTCAGCATGGCGCCGATGCGGTGTATATCGGTGCGCCGGCCTTCGGCGCACGTGCTTCCGCCGGCAATTCCATCGAAGAAATCGCCACGGTGGCGGCAGCCGCGCGGCCCTACGGCGTGCGGGTGTATGTAACCGTGAATACTATACTTTACGACGCTGAATTACAGCAAGTTGCGCAGATGATTCACGAACTGTGGCGCGTGGGAGTCGATGCACTCATTGTGCAAGACCCGGCGCTACTGACCATGGATATTCCGCCCATCGAACTGCATGCCAGCACCCAGTGGAACAGCCACACGTCGCAGAAAATAACCCGCTTGGCGCAGGCCGGATTCGCACAGATTGTGGTGCCCCGCGAGTTCTCATTGGCGCAGATAGCCGAGGCGGCCAAAGCGGCGCAAGGTGCTGCTATTGAGTCATTTGTGCACGGCGCATTGTGCGTGAGTTACAGCGGCGACTGCCATGCCGGACAGGTATTAGCCAACCGCAGCGCCAACCGCGGCCAGTGCCCGCAGATTTGCCGGCTGAAGTACACCTTGGCCGACAGCGCCGGACATCCCGTGCAAAATTTGCCCGACGGCCAAGGTGCTGAGCGCCACTGGCTTTCTCTGGCCGATATGAACCGCCTCGACTACCTGCAGCAGATGGCCGAGGCCGGCGTGAGCAGTTTCAAAATCGAAGGCCGATTGAAGCCGATTTCGTATGTGAAGACCGTGACGGCGGCCTACAGCAAGGCCTTGGACGAGCTTGTGGCGCGCTATCCCGAGCGCTATCGGCGCAGTTCGTATGGCCGCGCACAGGTCAATTTCAAAGCAGATTTGAAAGCTGCGTTCAATCGCGGCTTTACACCATATTTCCTCACGGCGCAGGCCGACCGAGCCATCACTTCGTGGAGTACGCCCAAATTTGTGGGGCCGCAAGTGGCTGTGGTAGAGGCTGTTGAACCGCGACGATTACGCGTGAAGAGCACTGCGCCGCTTCACAACGGCGACGGCCTTGGATGGTTTGACCCGCAGCGCGGATTCACCGGGTTACGTGTGAATCGCGTCGACGGCCAGTGGGTCTACCCGGCCCCCGGCGGCGATGTGCCGACGCGCCGCGGCATGCCCTTGTACCGCAACAGCGATGCCGAACGCGAGGCGATGTTGCAACGTGCAGATACCGCGCAACGCTCTGTGGCAGTGGACTTTACCTTGCGGCAGACGGCCGATGGGCGACTGGCTTTGGACGTGAGCGATGAACGCGGATGCCGCGCCACGGCCACCACCGAGTTGGCCTTCACCGACCAAGCACGCTCGCCGCAAACGGCGCAGCGGCGCGAGTTGCTCGGCAAGTTGGGCAACACTCACTACCGCCTGCGCCAGCTCGACGACCGCCTCGGCGGCCTGTTCGTGCCCTCGTCGGCGTTGGCCGCCTTGCGGCGCGACGCGTTGCAACTTCTTGAAAACGTGTGGAATATCTCGCGAAGAAAGCCGCAACGCAAGCCGTGCAACCTGCCGGCGGACGCGTTGGCCGGATTGACCACCACCTACCACGACAACTTGGCCAACGCCGCGGCGCGACAGTTCTACGCCGACCACGGCGCCACGGTGGCTGAATCCGCCATCGAAGTGGAGCCGCAGCAGGGTAGGGTGCGGGTGATGACCACGCGCTACTGCCTGCGTCGCTCGCTCGGCGCATGCCTAAAAACGCCCGGCGCGAACCGCCTGCCCAAGGGCGTGCTCAAGCTCTTGGCACCCATCGGTACGCTGGAGTTGGAATTCGATTGCAAAAATTGTCAAATGAAAATATATACCTCTAATCGCTTTTCAGACAGATAGTTATGGATAAGAAACGAATTTTGGTAACAGGTGGCACCGGTTATATCGGCTCGCACACCACTGTGGAATTGATCAACGCAGGTTACTCGGTGGTAATCATCGACAACCTGTCGAACTCAAATATCGAAGTGCTCGACGGCATCGAGGCCATCACCGGCGTGCGCCCCGACTTCGTGCAGGGCGACTGCCAGGACATCGCCACCCTGCGCCGGCTCTTTGCCGACTACCCCGACGTGGCCGGCATCATCAACTTCGCCGCATCGAAAGCTGTGGGCGAAAGCGTGGAGAAGCCGTTGCCCTACTACCGCAACAACCTCAACACCCTGATAAATTTGCTCGACTTAATGCCTGAAAATCAGGTGAAAGGCATCGTGTTCTCCTCTTCGTGCACCGTTTATGGCGAGCCGGATGAGAACCCCGTCACCGAGCACTCGCCCATCAAACCGGCCACCTCGCCCTACGGCAACACCAAGCAAATCTGCGAGGAAATCATCCGCGACGTCATCGCTGCCGGCGCACCGTTCAGCGCCATCATCCTGCGCTATTTCAACCCTGTGGGCGCACATCCTTCGGCGCTGATTGGCGAACTGCCCAATGGCGTGCCGCAAAACCTCGTGCCGTATCTCACTCAAACCGCCATCGGCATCCGCAAGCAGCTGAGCGTGTTCGGCGACGACTACGACACCCCCGACGGCTCGTGCATCCGCGACTTCATCGACGTGGTTGACCTTGCTCGTGCCCATGTGCAGGCTGTGGCTCGCATGGTCGACGGCCGCAACCAAGCACCCGTGGAGACCTTCAACCTCGGCACCGGTCGCGGCGTGTCGGTGTTGGAACTGATTCACACCTTCGAAGAAGCCACCGGTGTGAAAGTGCCCTACGTGATGGCGCCGCGCCGCGTGGGCGACATCGTCAAAGTATGGGCCGACCCTTCCTACGCAAACACCGTGCTCGGTTGGAAGGCCGAAACACCATTAGCCGACACCATGGCCTCGGCATGGAAGTGGCAGAAAGCACTTGCCGAGAAGAAGTGAGCATGCAAGATGCTGTAAATCAATAAAATACTATGAAGAAACTTATTTTGGCGGCCTTGGCCGCGTTTGTGATGCCAAGCGCGTTGGCGCAAGCATCCTTGGAAGAAATCGCTGCCACGCCGGGCAAGGCGGGCGGTGTGTACTATGCCTATCCCACACCCGATTCCACCGCGTGGACCGCGGCTCCGAAAGGGTATAAACCGTTCTATATCAGCCACTACGGCCGCCATGGCTCGCGGTATCTGATTTCCGACAACGACTACGCCGCGCCGCGCGATTTGTTGCGCCGTGCCAACGAAGCCGGCGCGCTGACCGACCTCGGCCGCGAGGTGCTCACCCGCTTGGACTCCGTATGGCTCGAAGGCCATGGCCGCGGCGGCGAACTGTCGCCGCTCGGCGCTCGCCAGCATCAAGCAATCGCTCGCCGTATGTATAACGCCTATCCGCAGGTGTTCGACGCAGAGGGACGCTACTCGGCCTGCTCTACCGTGGTGATGCGTTGCGCCCACTCCATGTTCAACTTCGTGAGCCAGTTGCGCGAGATGAATCCGCAGCTTGTAATCCCCTGTGAATCAGGCCAGCGCAATATGTACTTCCTCAATTACCACTCGCCCGAATCCGGTTTTTACAGCAGCGAACGCGGCCCGTGGTATCAGTCGTGGCGCCGCTTCCGCGCCGAGCAAACGCAGCCCGACCGCTTGGTGCGTAGCATCTTTGCCGATGCCGAGTGGGTGGCCACGTGGGTCGACCCTGTGGAGTTTATGTGGCAGATGTACTGGGTGGCCGTGGACATGCAGAATATGGAGACGCAACTCGACTTCTTCGACCTGTTCACAGCCGAGGAGCTGTATTCGCTGTGGCAAGTGTTCAACTTCAACTTCTTCGCTTGCAACTCGTCATACGCCGCCGCTGAAGGCCAACTTACCGGCAATGCGCGCAATTTGGTGCACGACATGGTGGCTAAAGCCGACCGTTGCATCGCCGAAGGTGGCCATGGGGCCGACTTCCGCTTCGGCCACGATGGCAATATCATCCCGCTGACCGCGTTGATGCGCCTAACTAACTGTTACACAGACGAAATGCGTCCCGAACGCCTCGCTTCGGTGTGGAGCGATTTCAAGATTTCGCCTATGGCGTCGAATGTGCAGATGGTCTTCTTCCGCAACAACAAAGGCGACGTGCTTGTGAAAATTCTGCTCAACGAAACCGAGATTGCCGTGGATATGCCCACCGACACATTTCCCTACTATCGCTGGAGCGAACTTCGCGAATATTTGATGAATTTATAAGTGAAATTATGAAGCAATATCCACTGTATCAGCTGTTTTGGGAGTACACTCTGCGCTGCAACATGCAGTGCCGCCACTGCGGAAGCGACTGCCGCACCACCTCCGTCACACCCGACATGCCCTTGGCCGACTTTCTGCCGGTGTTGGACGAAATCCGCGCCAACCAACCCAATATCTCGGCCTACGTGCACACTTTGGGCGGCGAGCCGTTGGTGCGCAGCGATGTCATGGAATGCGGTCGCGCCATCACCGAGCGCGGCTTCCGCTGGGGTATGGTGTCGAACGGCCAGCTAATCGACGGACCAACTATGCGCGAGCTCTCGCGCAACGGGTTGCGCTCGTTGGCAGTGGATGTTGACGGTCTTCGCGACGAACATAACTGGCTGCGCAATAGCGAGTTGGCCTTCGACCGCGTGTTCAATGCCATCGGCCACATCCGCCAAGCACCCAACCTGCTGTGGGACGTGATTACCTGCGTGCATACGCGCAATATCGACACCCTGCCGGAGTTGAAACGGATGCTGATTGAGGCCGGCGTGAAGCACTGGCGCGCGTTCACCATTGTGCCGATGGGCCGCGCCGACCGCAATGCCGAGTTGCAGTTGAGTCCCGAGCAATTCCACCAACTGATGGAGTTCATCGTGGCCACCCGTCGGGAAGGCAAAATCGACCTGTCATACGCTTGCGACAGCTACTTGGGCCGCTACGAGCAGCAGGTGCGCAGCCATAAGTTCAGTTGCCAAAGCGGCATCACCGTGGCCTCGGTGTGGGCCGATGGCAGCATCTCCGGCTGCCTGAGCATGCGTAGCAATTACCACCAGGGCAATATCTACCGCGATTCGTTCTGGGATGTGTGGACCAACCGCTTCGAGAAGTACCGCAACCGCCTTTGGATGCGCACCGACCAGTGCGCCGAGTGCGAGGCGTGGAACCAGTGTCTCGGCAACGGTCTGCACCTGCGCCGCGACGATGGTTCGCTGATGGTATGCAACTATAACCGACTGAAAGAGTGTGGATTATGACAGCTGAAATGCAACAATTGCAGCTGCTGCTCGACGAAGAAGCGGCACGCTATAATCGACCCGAGTTTGTGGAGGCCGACCCGGTGCAGTTCCCGCGCCGATTCACCGACAAACGCGACATCGAAATCGTGGCGCTGCTGGCCTCGACCATCGCCTGGGGCAACCGTACCATGATTTGCCGCAGTGCCAACAAGATGTTGGCGCTGATGGACAATCAGCCATATAAATATGTGATGGAGCGCGGCTATGAGGATTTGCTCGACGGCAATATCCACCGCACATTTTTCAACGCCAACTTGCGCCACTATCTGCGCGGGCTGCACGCGATTTACGGGCGCCACGGCTCGTTGGAAGGCTTCGCCAAGGCCGAAAACGTGGGCGCGGAAGCGGCACCATCGTGGGCATTGGCCGCGGCCATCAACCGCGAGCTGGCACTGGCCAACGATGGCCGGAGCGACTGCCGTTGCCTGCCGTTGGGCTTGGAAAAGTCAGCCCTGAAGCGGTTCAACATGGCGCTGCGCTGGTTGGTGCGGCGCGATGGCATCGTCGACTTGGGCGTGTGGGACGTGATTTCGCCGGCGCAGTTGTACGTGCCGTTGGACGTGCACGTGGGCAACGTGTCGCGCTCGCTCGGCCTGCTCGAACGCAAGGCCAACGACCGCTTAGCCGTGGAGCAACTCACCGCCGCTCTGCGCCAATTCCGCCCCAACGACCCGGTGTACTACGACTTCGCCCTCTTCGGCATCGGCGTAAACAAAGCCCTCAGTCAGGTAGCTGATGGAGCGGGAAGTAGCGCCGAATAAGCATGATGTAAACCAAGCTTTATTAGGTTTGGATACGATATTTTTTACGATTTTCATGCTATCTTTGCACCAATCGCTAAAAAAAGATTATTTTTTCGGAAAAAGTGCGGTTTTATTTGGTAAATAAACAAATGTTTATTAACTTTACATCGTCAAAGTTAATTGTATGAACGACCAACCGCTTAACATCCGCAATCTTCCCGGCGCCGAGGTGCTCGACCACGTCAACTGCGCCTACATCGCGCGGCAGTTCTTCAGTCGCACGCGCTCGTGGTTCACCCAGCGCCTCAACAACAATGCCGTCAACGGCAAGCTGGTGGCTTTCACGGCTACCGAACTCGCCACGCTCCGGCTCGCGCTCACCTCGCTCGCCGACGACCTCCGTGCTTTTTCCTCCAACCTAAACACCACCGCTATGCCTATCCAAGTTTACGTTATCAAAGACCCCGAGGCCATCGACTTCCTCATCGCCGACGACCTTGACGGCTTCCGCCAACACCTCGCCGAACAAGAATTCCCCGCCATCTCCGAGCCGGAGACCTTCGCCACCGTGCAACAAGCGCAAGCCTTCTGCGCCGGCCTCGCCCGCGGCCACTCCGACCTCAGCCCCACAATCTTCCCCCTCCGCTCCTACGAACCCACCGACCAACCCTACATCACCGCATTAAATAATTTTTAACGCAGGTGTGTAAAAATCTTACACCTGTCAATAACTAAGTTCGCACACAAATGCAATTTCGCGTGTTTTATCTTGGAAATATCACAAAAATTACGTAACTTTGCACTTAGTAATTGCGAACACGCAGACAAATGACCTCATAAAGTACGTATAACATATTGTCAATTTTTTTGGAACTTCATTGTAGTCGCAAAAGGATTGGTCACCTGTCTGCCTACTTGCAAGTTCATAATTGTTAATCATGAATGATAGACTCTTCACACACATAGACCTATTTGCAGGTGCCGGAGGGCTTTCAGAAGGATTGTCTGAGGCTGGCTTTCATAGTCTATTTGCAAATGAAATAGTTCCAGTTTATGCAAGTACGTATGCACGCAACCATATTGGAGCTAAAGTCGTCACGAATGATATTCGCTCTATTGACGCTGATAAAGTCAGAGAAGATATTGGCCTCATTAAGGGAGAGCTTGATCTACTCGCTGGTGGTCCACCATGTCAGGGATTTTCTATAAACGCGCCTGTACGAAGCAATGAAGACAAACGCAACCATCTTTTCAAAGATTATCTTCGTTTTGTTGCTGCGTTTATGCCAAAAGTAGTATTGATTGAAAATGTTCCTGGTCTTGTTTCTTTTGAGCATGGAGCAAC
>JBJEKG010000269.1:0-7811 GCA_051878535.1 Muribaculaceae bacterium | reverse complement strand
ATGGGATGTGGAGCTCGATTATTGAGCGGGGTTGAGGATAATCATTTGACGGTTGTTTTGGTCTAAGAAGTTGCGCATGAACATACGGATGTCGTCGACGGTGATGGAGTTGATAACGTCAACAGCGCCGTTGAATGCATCTACACCGTTGAGCTGGGTGGCGGCGATTGCGGAGCACCAGTCGGTGTTTTCGTCGAGGGAAGCGATGGCTTCTTTCACCATGTATTCTTTCACGGGGTTGAGCTCGTCTTCGGTCACGTCGTAGCACATGTTGTAGATGATGGCATCAACTGCGGTGAATACGTCGGCAGAGAGTTCGGGGCTCATAGGCCACATGGTGCGGAGCTGCACATTGTTGGCGAGCTGACGGCTCAAGTAGCAGGAAGCACCGATGGAGTAAGTGGCGCCCATTTCTTCGCGAACCTTGTTGAGGAGGCGTTTGCTGAGGATTTGGCCGGCGATGGAAGCGATGGCGCGGTTGCGACCGGTGTAGGGCACTTGGCCTTGGATGCTGATGTAAGCCCAGGTTTGGGGAGTGCTCATTTCGGCGGTGGCGGTGGTAACCTTGCTGCCGGTGCGAGCTTCGTAGGCGGGATTGTTGACGAATTTCACGGAGGCGTTGTCGTCCACGGGCAGGGTGGCGAGGTATTGGCACATCAGAGGTTTGAAGACTTCGAGGTCGATGTTACCCACGAATACGAAGGTGAAGTCGGCGGCGTTGGCCAGCATTTGGCGCACGAATGCTTCGGTGGCTTCGCAATTGGCTTGGCCAAGGAGTTCGGTGGTAATCATTTGCTCGGCGGCAGCGCGGTAGAGGGTGCTGTGGATGAGCGATTGGAACTTGAAGTCGGGGGTGTTCTCTTGGTTAGCCAAAGCGCTTTGGAGCAGGGTGATGATGGAGTTGAAGTCCTCGGGATAGAGGTTGTACTCGGTGAAGTAAGCGTAGATGAGTTCCATCATGGTGGGCAGGTCGGCCACGGTTGAGGCACCTTGCAGGGTGCGGTTGTAGGAATCGATGTCGAAGCTTACGGACACTTGTTTGCCCATGAGGTATTTTTCAACGTCGGAGTTGGTGTAAGCGCCGAGACCGTTCATGCCGCCGGTGTAGGGCAAGCAGATGATTGAGGGTGCGAGGGCGTCGGGAGCTACAGAGTAACCGCCGGCAGCCATAGCTTGGAATTGGATGTCGTTTTCTTTGAAGGTAGTGGGCTTAACAATAACGCGCAGGCCGTTGGAGAGGGTGAACTCGGTGGCATCCCATTGAGCGTTGTGCTTTTCGGAGGTGATGGTGCCGGCAGCGGGAAGGGCGGGAATCAGAGGATCGGTGCGCACTTCTTCGGCGTAAGCTTCGATGTCTTCGCCATCTACGGCGGTGAGGGCGGCAGCAAGGCCATCTTCAGTGGCGTAGGGGAAGCCTTCTTTTTCAGGGCTCATGACCATGATGACGCGGTTGTTCTCGGTGACGAGTTCGGGCAGAACTTGGTTGATGGCATCAATGGGAATGAATTGAGCGAGTTGGTCGTATACTTGCTTTTCGAGTTCGATGCCTACCATGGGCTCGTTGTCAACGAAGAAACGAACGAGCTCTTGGGAGTAGCTTTCGCTTTCGGTGTTGTTGCGCGAATCATACAGACGTTGGTAGCGCGAGGTCAGTTCGGCTTTGGCGCGTTCGTATTCGCTGATAGTGAAGCCACCGCGCACGGCACGGAGGAGTTCGCGATAAGCGGCAGCGAGGGCGGGCTGGATGTCGTCGCCTTTGGGCACAACTTGCAGAGTGAGAGCGGATTTGGTCTTGGAGATGAAGAAGTCGCCGATTTCAATGGATGCCATTGCGAAGGGGCAAGCGGGATCCTTAGCCAAGTCGGTGAGACGTTGGTTGAGCATCGAGGTTACCATGCGGGTCATGTAGTTGAGCACAAAGAACATTTCGGTGTTGCGAGCTTCGCGGGGCACCAAGGGATCGCACTTAAACATCATCATAGCCACAGTCATCGACATTTCGGGGTCGTGGCCGATAGCGTAGATGGTACCTTCGTTGTCGGGCACTTGCTCGTAGGTGCGTTCGGCAGCGTTGTCGGGCATTTGGATGGGCGAGAAGATTTCGATAATCTTGGATTCGATGTAGTCAACGTCGATGTCGCCAACCACGATAATGCCTTGTTGGTCAGGACGATACCATTTTTCGTAGTAGTCAATCAGAGCTTGGTAAGGGAAATTGTCCACAACGTCCATAGTACCGATGGGCAAGCGTTCGCCGTATTTGCAGCCGGGATAGATTACCGGGAGCAAATCGGTGATGATGCGCATTTGGCCGGCATTGCTGCGACGCCATTCTTCGTGGATTACACCACGTTCGGCATCGATTTCCTCAGGTGCGAGAGTGAGGGCGTCGGCCCAGTCGTGGAGGATGAGCAAGCAGCTGTCTTGCACGCTCTGGCGAGCCACAGGCACGTTGGAAATGTTGTAAACGGTTTCGTCAACGGAGGTGTAAGCATTGAGATTCCAGCCGAATTTCACGCCGATGGATTCCAACCAGTTGATAACACCTTTTTCGGGGAAGTTTTTGGTGCCGTTGAAGCACATGTGCTCCAAGAAGTGGGCAAGGCCGCGTTGGTTGTCATCTTCGAGGATGGAACCAACCTTTTGGGCGATGTAGAAATCGGCCTGGCCTTTTGGGGTTTCGTTATGACGAATGAAATAGGTCATGCCGTTGGGCAACACGCCGGTGCGCACAGCGGGGTCGAGGGGGAGCTGCTGAAGTTGCTGAGCAGCATCTTGTGCGAATGCACAAATAGCGGTGAAAACAACCATCAAGATGGCTAAACCGCTTTTAAACAACTTGTTCATGCGTATAGTTATGAAGTTAATTATTGATTATCAACGTATTAAGACCTGCGAATAGGTCGGTAGTTTGTTCTATCTCACTCTATCAGACGCAAAGTTAACAAAAAAATGACACCCCTCAATGTTAATCTCTGTTAAAAATGCAAATTTCCATAAAATTTCCGCAAAATTGCTGTATTGCCACTACTAAATCATGCTTGGCGATATTGGGTTAAACGAAGATTTTCAACGCAAAAACGTAAACGTAGGACGTATTTTGGGTTTTAATTGGATTGTTGAACTGCTTTTGCGCGCATATATAATTAATGTGTAGGTGGGATGGTTTTGCCAATTTTTGAATTTTCTCCTTAAAAAATCTCAAAGAATTTGCTGCAAATTTTTTTGTTCGAGATAATTTTCGTAACTTTGCGTGTTCAATTCTGCATCTGAATAAATGAATACTGCAAAATACCTCATCCTCTCCCTGTTGGCGCTGCTGGTTTGCTCCTGCGGCGAATACCAACGTGTGCTCAAAAGCAACGACTACAATTACAAGTTTGAATACGCCAAGCAAGCCTTCGAGCAAGGTCGATACCTGCAAGCCGCCACCCTGTTCAAAGAATGTTGCACCGTGTTCAAAGGCACTGAACGCGCCGAAGAAGCCTTCTACCTGCTGGGCATGAGCTACTTTGAGAACCGCGACTACATCTCCTCCGGCTCAACATTCCGCACCTACTACCAGCGATACCCAAAAGGCAAATTCGTGGAACCAGCCCGATTCTACTGCGGCTACGGTTACTACCTCGACTCCCCCGACCCACAGCTCGACCAGTCAACAACAGTCCAAGGCATCCAAGAACTTCAAGCCTTCCTCGACCTATTCCCCCGCAGCGACAAAGTGCCCCAAGCCCAAGCTGCTATCTTCGAGTTGCAAGACAAGCTGACACTCAAGCAGTTGCAGAATGCTATGCTTTATTACAACCTCGGCACCTACATGGGCAATAACTACCTAAGCTGCATCATCGTGGCCCAAAACGCCATCCGCGACTATCCATACTCAAAATATAAGGAAGACCTCGAACTGCTTATCCTCAAAGCTCGATTCCAGGAAGCTCAGCTCTCGGTCGACGAGCGCAAAGAAGAACGATTCCGCGAAGTAATCGACGAATACTACTCCTTCATCAACAACTACCCCGACAGCCCCCACCGCGAAGAGGCCGACAATATCTTCGCCATCGCAAGCAAATACGTACACGACTAAAATACATCTAACGGCAAAATGGACTACAAGAAATCTAACGCTCCGCTTAACACCGTAACACGCGACTTGGTGGAACTCGCCGAGCCCACCGGCAACATCTACGAAACCGTCTGCATCATTGCCAAACGCGCCAACCAAATCTCCGGCGCCATGCGCGACGACCTCGAAAAGAAGCTCCAAGAGTTTGCCTCGCTGAACGACAACCTCGAAGAAGTAACCGAAAACCGCGAGCAAATCGAAATCTCGCGCTACTACGAAAAACTGCCCAAACCCACTCTCATCGCCACTCAAGAGTACATCGACGGCAAGCTATACTACCGCAATCCCGTGCGCGAACGCTCCGCTAAAGACTGATTCCGCTCTTTTTTATTTGCATATCTGCAAAATTATTACTAACTTTGCACCCGATTTCATAAATATATTTATTAACCTCCTAAAAACTTCTAAGAATGCACTTAAGTTCTGAAGAAAAAGTACAGATCTTCGAGAAGTACGGTAAGGGCAAGACTGACACTGGCTCTCCTGAAGCACAGATTGCATTATTCTCCGTCCGTATCGCTCATTTGACTGAACACCTCAAGTCAAATCACAAAGATCATACAACTGAGCGCGCTCTGAAGATGCTCGTAGGTAAGCGCCGTCGCCTGCTCGACTACCTGATGCGCAAAGACATCAACCGCTACCGCGCCATCATCGCTCAAAAAGAACTCGGTATCCGCAAATAATTCCGCTCCCGAGACGGAATTGTTGCGTCCACCGACAACCAATCACGGGTCGCATCATCCCTCAATGGGGTATGACGCGACCCGTTTTCAACAACGAGCGTTTATCGTTTATCGTTTACCGTTTATCGTTTATCGTTTATCGTTTATCGTTTATCGTTTATCGTTTATCGTTTATCGGAAAAGCACTACGACCTTACCCTTCTCTACCCCCCTCTTTACCCCTCTCTACCCTCTCTCTACCCTCTCTACCCTCTCTACCCTCTCTACCCTCTCTACCCCTCTCTACCCCTCTCTACCCCTCTCTACCACCCTCTTTACCCCCCTCTCTACCACACTTTACTAATATGAAATACTCACTTATATCCGCAATCGTAGCCATGGCAGCTTGCACCTGCTCGTGCTCTATTTTCTCCAACGCCGAAAAAATTCGCGGCGACCAAGGTTCAACAAGTCAAACCACTCCTGCGGCTGGTCCGTCGACCACACCTGAGCAACCGGCGACTCCAGAACAAGCATTCGCGCCTGTTCAACCGACCGAGCGACCGGCCGAACAGCCACAGCAACAGCCGGCTGAAGAGCCTGCCACCGAGCAGCAACCGGTGGAGGAAGAGCAATCGCAACTCCCCTCGCCGGCCGACCTGCCCGACACTGAAATCGCGCGCGAAATCGCCGGCGAATGGGTCATCATCTCCGTGGGCGACACCACCATCGACCGCGATGAAGACATGCCCTACATCATCTTCGAACCGTCCACAGGCATGTTCTACGCCTACAACGGCTGCAACAACCTCAGCGGCTCGTTCTCCCTCACCGACAACGACCAACTCATCCTCGGCCCCGGTCCGTCGACCATGAAGTACTGCGGCGACGTGCAATTCGACCACGAAATCAATGTGGTGCTCGGCACCGAAGGCATCCGCCTCAAAATCTCGCACAACGGCCCGGAGACCTTCCTCGACGTATGCCATAACAACCAATCAATCATGCGCTTACGTCGCGGCGACCTTTCCTTCCTCAACGGCAACTGGGCCGTGGAGGCCATCAATGGGCTCGACCAATTGGAAGTGGAAGCAACCCTGTTTATCGACATCGACCAGCACCGCATCCACGGCAACACCGGTTGCAACTACTTCAACGGCGTCATCTACCTCGACCACCGTATCGGCAACGCCGTGGACTTCAGCAACTTAGGCATCACCCGCATGGCTTGCCCCCACGCCGCACAAGAAAGCGCCATGCTTGTGGCCCTCGAACAGGCCTACACCGCCATGCCGCAAGGCCATGACCGCGTGGTCATCCTCGACGACCAAGGCATCGCCCAGCTCACCCTGAGCCGCCTTCCCCTCGACGGCCTCGACTCCGAAGAATAATTCGCCGGCATATCAAAGCGGCAGGAACACCTTATCGCGTTCCTGCCGCTTTGATATGTTAATTGGTAATACGCTTGACCCTACATTACAGTCGGTCGTTGAGCACGCGGTTGGCCAAAGCGTCGCGGTGGCGCTTGTAGTCCTTTGTGCACAGATACTCGGAGATGGCTGCGATGTGGCTGCGGCGGTGCAAGTCAGTGCCCACAAAGTCCACATAGCCCTGCTCAATGAGGAATTCGGCAAACCGCTTCTCATTGCGGCCATAGTGACCCGCCAAGCTCAAAAAATTGATTTGGAACATCAGCCCGGCATCATGCAGCGCTTTGTAGCGACCCTTGTGGGCATAATAGTAAGCATAGCGTTCCGGGTGAGCCAAAATCGGGCGGAAGCCTTTCACTTGCAACTCGAATATCAAGTTGTCGATGTTCCACGGCTCTTGGATGAATGAGTTCTCGATGAGCAAATAATTGTCGGGTAGCGGCATCAATATGCCTTTCTCCATCTGCTCGGCAAAGAGATCGTCGATGCGGTACTCCGCGCTGTTGCTCAGCTCAATAGCGATGCCGCGCGCGTCCAATTCCTTTTTGAGCGCTTCGCGAGCCGGTGCCACCGTGTCGGGCGTGTTGGGAAACGTGCCGAAAGTTACGTGTGGCGATGCTATTATGCGCCGAATACCCCACTGCTGCATGCCCTCAATCAGTTCAACCGAGGTGTTCACATCAGGCGAGCCATCGTCGATACCCGGCAGCACGTGGCAGTGGATATCGGTCGACACGAACAAAGGTTCCGGTGCAGATTTCTTCTTAAAAAAATTAAACATAACAGCTTTTCCGTAGATTTCGGCTGCAAATTTACGAAAAATCCGCCGCTTACGCAAATTTTTCCCACATTATTATATAATAAAGGCATCAGCCGGAGCCGATGCCTTGAGGAGATTGGAGAGCGGAGAATGATTATTGTTGAGGAGTTTGTTGGCGTTGGCCGCGATGATGACGAGGTGCGCGGCGATTGGGCTGCGACGGAACTGAATCGTTGAATTGGGCAGGCTGGCGCAGACGGCGGTTCTGACCCACGGGGCGGTCGTAGCCGTTGATGGCCAAGTTCTCGAGGTACTGCACATATTGCTCCGGGGTGAGGATTTGCTTCAGCTGGTCGAGGTACTCACGGCGAGCCTGCTGGCGAAGCTGACGTTGCGATTGGCGCTGCCCGGCTTGGAGCGAATCCACTGCGGCGCGCTGGTCGGCTGTGAGATCGATGCCCGCGAACGGGTCAACTGCTGCTTGGCGCAGTTGGCGAGCGGGACGCTGTTGGTGACAGGCAGTGCTGTCGCAGCATTGCTGCTGACATTGCGCTTGACATTGTTGTTGGCACTGTGATTGGGCGGAGGCGGAGATGGCAGCGATGCCCATAGCTGCGAGGAGAATGAAATGTTTCATAACGGTCATTTTTTTTCAGTTTTCAATCAATCAGACCCACCACCGCCCCCAAAGTTTAATCCCCCGCCCCACCTTTAAGCATCATTAACTCTACTCCAAAAATTTTCACACCCCGCCCAATCAGCCCATAATGCATTATGCATTATGCATTATGCATTATGAATTATGAATTATGCATTACGAATTATGCATTACG
>JBJEKG010000268.1:0-7849 GCA_051878535.1 Muribaculaceae bacterium | reverse complement strand
TTTTCGCTCACCACATTCTGCCCAGCCAAGCCGGCATGCCTGTTGGTGGCCATATTCGGCATCGTTCAGTCGATTGTGCTGTTCCGCGCCAAGTATAAGAAACCTTTAGTGTGGACAGCTCGCGCCTGCCGCCTGTATGGCGTGGCAACCACGCTCAACGTGGGCATTTGGCTCGCCACCTATTTCATCTTCGGTATGGAGAACCTGCCCGTCGCCTTGGCATTGACCTACGTAGCTTCACATATAATAATATGTGCTGCCGGGGTGATTCTCTCGCCGGTGGAAGCGATGATTCGTCGGTGGTACTACAACGACGCCGCCAAGCGCTTGCGTTCGATGCCCGATTTGAAAATCATCGGCATCACCGGCAGCTATGGCAAAACCAGCACCAAGCACTACCTCCACGCCATCCTCTCGGAGCAGTTCGACACTCTTATGACTCCCGGCAGCTTCAACACCACCTTGGGCGTGGTGCGCACTATCCGCGAATATCTCAAGCCTTACAACGAAGTGTTCATCGTGGAAATGGGTGCCAAAGCACGCGGCGACGTCAAGGAAATCTGCGACCTCGTTCGCCCCACCATGGGCATTATCACCGCAGTAGGTCCGCAGCACTTGGAATCGTTCAAGACCATCGAAAACGTGCAGAAGGCCAAGTTTGAATTGGCCGACGCGCTGCCTGCCGACGGTGTAGCCATCATCAACAACGATTTCGAACATATCGCTAACCGCGAAGTATCCAACGCCAACTGCGCCCGCTACGGCGTAAAGGCCGACGCCGACTATCGCGCCGTCGATGTGAAATACACCTCCCACGGCACCACCTTCGCCATCGTCGGCCCTAACGGCTGGCGCATCGAGCTGTCCACCCGCCTCATGGGCGAATGTAATGTCAGCGACCTGTTGGCCGCCGCCGTGGCCGCTCACCTCATGGGCGTGCCCGACCGCAAGATTGCTCAAGCCGTGGCCGGTATCGAGCCGGTGGAGCATCGCCTCTCGGTGAAGCGCACTCCCGGTGGCATCACCATCCTCGACGACGCATTCAACTCCAACCCCGTCGGCTCGCGAATGGCCTTGGAAGTGCTCGCCACCTTCACCGAAGGCCAACGCATCGTAATCACACCCGGCATGATTGAGCTCGGCGACCAACAATACCAACTCAACCGCGAGTTCGGCATCGCCATCGGCCAAAACGTCGACATCGCCATCATCGTGGGCCATTACAACCGCGATGCAATCACCGAAGGCATCATCGAAGCCGACAAGTTGCCCCAAGAAAAGATTTTCCAAGTGGAATCGTTTGCCAAAGCAAAAGAACTGCTCGTCACCATGGTCAAGCCCGGCGACACTGTGCTCTACGAAAACGACCTTCCCGACACTTTTAAATGATACAATTTCTAACCACAATATGAAAACCAAAGTAGCTGTATTCTTCGGTGGCCGCTCCACCGAGCACGAAATCTCCGTCATCTCGGCCAACCAAGCCATCAACGCTTTCAATCCCGACAAATACGAAATCATCCCCATCTATATCTCCAAAGAAGGCCGCTGGTACACCGGTCGCGAGTTGCTCACCATCGCCAACTATCGCAACATTCCGGCATTGCTGGCCAAGTGCACTGAGGTTTACATGCGCCCCGTTTTCGGCGACCTCAACATCTACAAGGTGAAGCGCTCGATGTTCGGTTCCGATGTGCTCACCACCATCGACGTTGCTGTGCCCGTGCTCCACGGCACCAACATGGAAGACGGTAAATTCGAAGGCCTGCTCGAAACCATCGGTATCCCCTACGCCGGCTGCAACACCTTGGCTTCGGCCAACGGCATGGACAAAATCACCATGAAAATGATTCTCCGCGCCGACAATATTCCCGTGGTCGACTACGTGTGGCTCACCGACCGCCAATGGCTCAATGACCGCGACAAATTCGTGGCCAAAATTGAGAAAGAGCTCGGTTACCCGGTAATCGTGAAACCCGCCGACCTCGGCTCCAGCATCGGCATCGGCGCCGCTCACAATGCCGACGAGCTTATCTCGCGCTTGGACAATGCTGCCAAGTTCTCTAACCGCTTAGTGGTGGAGCACATGGTCACCAACATGCGCGAAATCAACTGCTCGGTGCTCGGCGATTCCGACGAGTTCGAGACCTCCGTGCTCGAAGAGCCCATCAAAGCCGACGAAATCCTCTCCTACACCGATAAATATATGGCCGGTGGCATGCACGCCGCTCAAAAGCGCATCCCGGCTGAGCTATCCGACGAACTCACCGCCGAATGTCGCCGACTTGCCGGCGAAACCTTCCGCGTGCTGTCGTGCCACGGCGTAAGCCGCGTCGACTTGCTCATTGATGCCGACACCAACAAGGTGTACGTCAACGAAATCAACACCATCCCCGGTTCGCTGTCGTACTACCTCTGGGAAGCTGCCGGCCTCAGCTTCGAAGACCTCATGGACCGTCTGGTGAAGCTTGCGCTCAAGCGTCAACGCGAACTCGCCAAGAAGACACTCACCTTCAACCAAAACATCTTCGCCATGGGCGGCGGTGTCAAAGGCGGTGTCAAAGGCATAAAAAAGTGACATTTTTCACACTGGCACGAATTTTGCCTAACTTTTTGCGGCTGCCTATCCAACAGCCCTTCACTTACTAATGGAAACAAGATTCTCCGATAACTTCAAAGCTGTCATCGCCGAAGCAGAGCGCCAAGCGCGTCGCCATAACAGCGAGTACGTCACCACGGCTCACCTTCTGCTCGCCATCCTCGCTGATTCCAACGGCGAGGCATATCGCGTGGCCACCACCGTGGTGCAACCCCAACGTTTGGCCGAACTGCTTACCGACCTCGACAACAACTCCATACAGCTCTCGCCGTCGAACACTTTCAAAGGTTACACCGACGAACTCACCTCGCGCATCATCAAGCTCTCCGCGCTCGAAGCCCGCACATGGGGCGACACCGTGGTGGAGCCGGCTCACGTGTTGCTTACCATTTTCCGCAACTACGAGGTGCAATCCATGGACGACTTCAAGCCGTTCTTCTCCGCCGGCATGACCTACGACGACCTCAAAGGCGCCATGCGCCAACTCCGCGGCACAGCCAAGCAGGAACCGCCTGTCGCTTCCGAATCCGATGACACCGGCGACCTGCTTGAACCAACCGAGCCGTTCCAGTCTTCAAAGTTCGTCAAAAAGCCGGCTAAGGGTGCACGGTCATCGGCCGGCGACACACCCATGCTCGACAAGTTCGGCATCGACATGACCAAGGCTGCCGCCAACGGCACCCTCGACCCGGTGGTCGGTCGCGAAACCGAAATCGAACGCCTGGCGCAAATACTCTCGCGCCGCAAAAAGAACAACCCCGTGCTCATCGGCGAGCCCGGCGTGGGCAAGTCGGCCATCGTCGAAGGCCTCGCTCTGCGAATCAACCATCGCCAAGTGCCCCGCGTGCTCTTCAACAAGCGCGTGGTTGCACTCGATATGGCATCAATCGTGGCCGGCACCAAGTATCGCGGCGAATTCGAAGAGCGCATGAAAGCAATCGTGGCCGAGCTGTCGAAAAATCGCGACATCATCCTTTTCATCGACGAAATCCACACCATCGTAGGCGCCGGCAATGCCCAAGGCTCAATGGATGCCGCCAACATGCTCAAACCTGCCCTCGCTCGCGGCGAATTGCAATGCATCGGTGCCACTACCCTCGACGAGTACCGCGTTAACATCGAAAAAGACGGCGCCCTCGAACGTCGCTTCCAAAAGGTGATGGTCGAACCCACCACCGCCGAACAAACGCTCGTCATTCTAAATAATATTAAGGAGAAATACGAGCAACACCACAACGTCACTTACACCGACGACGCTCTCTTGGCTTGCGTCAAGCTCACCGAACGATACATCTCCGACCGCAATTTCCCTGACAAGGCTATCGACGCGCTCGACGAAACCGGCGCTCGCGCCCACATCACCAACGTGGCCGTGCCCGAAGAAATCGACCAACTCGAAGCGCAAGTGGCCGATGCCACAGCCCGCAAGTTGCAAGCCGCTCACTCTCAAAATTTTGAGTTAGCAGCAAGTTGGCGCGACCGAGCCAATCAACTCACCGAAGAATTGGCTGCCGCACGTGCCCGCTGGGAAGCCGACCTCGAAAATCATCGCGCAGTCGTTGACCAAGACAAGGTGGCCGAAGTGGTGGCGATGATGACCGGTGTGCCCGTACAACGTGTGGCCCAAGCCGAAGGCATGCGCCTGATGGAGATGGCCCCCACCCTGCAGAAAGCTATCATCGGCCAAAACGAAGCCATCGAAAAGATTGCCAAAGCCATCCGCCGCAACCGCATCGGTCTCAAAGACCCCAACAAGCCAATCGGCACGTTCATGTTCCTCGGCCCCACCGGCGTGGGCAAAACCCACTTAGCCAAGAAGTTGGCCGAGTTCCTGTTCGACTCCGCCGACACCCTCATCCGCATCGACATGAGCGAATACATGGAGAAATTCACCGTGTCGCGTTTGGTTGGTGCGCCTCCGGGCTACGTGGGCTACGATGAAGGCGGACAACTCACCGAAGCCGTGCGCCGTCACCCCTACTCCGTCGTGCTCCTCGACGAAATTGAGAAAGCGCATCCCGACGTGTTCAACCTCCTGCTACAAGTGCTCGACGAAGGTCGTCTCACCGACAGCATGGGCCGCCGTATCGACTTCAAGAACACCATCATCATCATGACCTCGAACATCGGCACCCGTCAGCTCAAAGACTTCGGCACCGGCGTGGGCTTCGCCACTCAAGCATCCGATGCCGACGCCCAACACGCCGTCATCCGCAAAGCCCTCAACAAGGCATTCTCGCCCGAGTTCCTCAACCGCGTCGACGACATCATTATGTTCGATTCGCTCTCACGCGAAGCCATCTACAAAATCATCGACATCGAACTCGCCGGCTTCCACAAGCGCCTCGCCGAAATGGGCTTCACCCTCCAACTCTCCGACGCTGCCAAGTCGTTCATCGCCGATTCCGGCTACGACCCGCAGTACGGTGCCCGTCCCCTCAAACGCGCCATCCAAAAGTACATCGAAGACGAGCTCGCCGAACTCATCCTCTCCAACGCCCTCATCAACGGCAACACTCTCTCAATCGACTACGATCCCGATACCAAAAAAATCACCGCCACCACCATCTAACAGTAGCCACCACATAACAAAGCGGGCTGCCAACCGGCAGCCCGCTTTGTTATATAGCACGGTTACTTCAGGATGCCGGAAGCGGCGCCTTGTTGTGCACCGACTTCGTTGCCGCGTTGCACTTTCTTGCCGTAGCCGAAGGTGTAGGTAACCGACAGGTTGAGTTGGGCATGGTAAGAGGTGCCAAAGCCAATGCGATGCTCGGAGTACAGAGGGGATTCTATATAATGGTCGCTAACGTCCCACTTGCTTTTGAAAATGTTGCAAGCGCTGACGGTCACGTTCCACTCGGAATTCCCCCATCCGGCTTCGATGCCATAATTATCGCGCGAGCGATAGGTTCGTGGCGAACTACTGAACATCATCTTATTCGCAGTCATGTAGTAAGCGGTGAAATGGAATTGGTCGAGGTAGTACGTGGCTTGCGCTTGGAATTGGAACGGGTTGTACGAGCGGTCAAACACTCCGGTCGAGCGATAAAAGCGCTGGCGCGGGCTGAGGTAGACTTGCAGTTTGCTGTCAAACAATTTCACGTTGGCCGACATGCCGATTTCGCCCTGAATGTAGTTGCCGGAGTTGACGTATGTGCGGAGTAATGCGCTGCCATCGTTATACGGCTGATACACAGTCATTTGGCGGTCGAACAGCTCAAAGTAGTTGCCGTAAGCGCTCATCGTCAACTTGTTCGACGGCATCCAAGCATAACTGAGATTGAGGGTGACGTGGCGCGAATTTTCGAGCAAGGGATTGCCGGTGAGGTACATATACTCGTTGTCCTGCAACAAGTCGGATGCCTTTGAATTAATGCCGGGCGTGTTGTTAGCAAACTGGAAATACGCACTCATAGAGTGATGCGAATTGGGCGAGTAATTCAAGTTAATGTGCACAAATGGGTATCTATCAGCGTTTTGTATGCCGTTGATGTCGCTCTTCTCCCAGAGAAAGCCGGCGTCGGAATACAGACGAACGTTGTCCAACCGGAGTTGATAGCACAACATGCCGCCTAAAAAGTAGCTTTTGAATCGGTCGTATGACTCGCTATTGCCTGTGTAGCGCAGGTTGTTGGCCCACTCGCCTCCGAATCCGCCCAACATCAGCGTGTGTTGCTGATTTAAGCGCTTGTGGAGGTAAGCGTCAAGCCGATAATTATAAGCATTCTCGCGAGCATTGCGCACAATCGGCTCTGAAGCCGAGGTGCTGTAAGTGAGCGCATCGTTGGTGTGAGTGTAGGAGAACTGCGGCGAGGCATCTATTGAGAAATCATTCGGTAGCACGATGTAGTACGAGCCGTTGTAACTCAACGAATTGCTGTGCGACGGATTGGTGCGCTCATAGGTATATCCGCCGGCCACGTCGGGCGAATAAATCAGCGCACCGCTTTGGCCGTTGACAGGGTAAGATGAATGGCTGTAGCCCACAGTGTTGCGCATCTGCAGTTTCTCCGTGTTATATGTGGCACGCAATGTCACCGGAAATTGGTTCTTGCGAAAATGCACATTGTCGGCTAACTCACTGCGAGTAAGCGTGTAAGGAACTCCGTTGGCATCAACCAGTGAGTAATTGGCCACGCTGTTATTTGATGTATGGTGGTCGTTGTAGTTGTTCGAGGCTATATAAAGGTCGTAAGTCAACTTCTTGAAGGTGAACTTGCTAAACACGTTGACCCGCGACGACAGCCCGATGAGGAAATCTTCATCAGCCGTAACTTTTGTGTAGCCACCATATTCATATTCCTGCACGATGAAGTTGACGACCCACTTCGCACCTCGAAACCGCGGGTCGGTCGGAAATTCCAAGTACTCAACCTTGCGCACATCGGCCGTGCGCATACCGTCCAACTCTTCCTGCGAAGCCGGCAGATAGTTGATGAACAGCGACACATCCTCGCCGGCATTGGATTTCACCGAGTTCTCCACCGGGTTGATTTGCAGCTGAGGGATGGCCATTTGGCGTAGCAAATCCATACCCGTTTGCGATGCATTCTTCTGCCGCGACGTCGGTATATAAGTCAGCTCGGTGGGCGAAGCGCTCTGCATTTGCGCCTCCACCACCACCTCGTTGAGCTGTTGAGTTTGAGCCGTGTCCGCCGGAACATCTTGCGCAGCGACCTGCACAGCGCAAGCCATCGCTAAGAAAAGTACTGAGAGAGTTTTCATCATAAGTAGAATTATTACAAATTATTACACCTATAAAACGAATGAAACTCCAAAATGTGACATCCGCCACCAATTTTTTTGTCTAAAAAAGCCAAGCCACGAATTATTTCTTTGGATTTCGCCAATTTGTGATACTAAGAACAAGTAGATCAATTCATTACACCATGAAAGAATAAAGATATACTTTGAGTTCTATTCGTTCAATGTAATTTGTAACTAATACGTGACAAGTTGAAAGGGTAAACCGATGTTTCAACATGGTGATATAAAAGTGTAAAACGTCCAAAGCAGTCGAACGCGAGCAAAAAATCCACAGGAGTGGGATACCGCCGCTACGCTAACTAAAAATGCTTATACCGGTAGAAACTGTGTCAAAAGTTAGGCGCGGTCGAACGTGCGCGAAAAAAATTCACAGGAGCACAGGAAATTTAACAGTAGAGCAGGATTTAATTCATTGATATTCGGGCGTCTACAAGTAGAGTCTGTAGCCTCGAGGCTTGCCTCGGGGTCTGCTTGCCTCGG
>JBJEKG010000267.1:0-7866 GCA_051878535.1 Muribaculaceae bacterium | reverse complement strand
CACCCCTCGCCGCCGAGACCCCCGGCAAGCTCATGGAGCTGCACGTGGAAGAGGGCGACAGCCTGCGCCAAGGCCAACTGATTGCCGTGGTCGACACCTCCGCTTTGGTGCTGCAACGCAGTCAGTTGGAGAGTCAGATGGCCGCGTTGGAGAGTTCACGTCCGGACATATCCAAGCAGATAGCCGCGCTGCGCAGTCAGATTGCGCAACAACAGCACGAGTGCCGCCGCGTGCACAACATGCTTGCTGCCGGAGCGGCCACGCAGAAGCAGGCCGACGATGCCGATGCCGCGTTGAACATCCTCAACGGTCAATTGGACGGCCTGCTGTCGTCGCTGACCAACAACACCTCGTCAATCACCCAAAACGCTCGTGCTACCTACTACCAAATTGCGCAAATCAACGACCGCATCGCCAAGAGTCGAACCACTGCGCCCATCACCGGCGTGGTGCTCACCAAGTATGCCGAGCGATACGAATACGTGAACGCCGGCACGCCCTTGGTGGCCGTGGCCGACATGGACCACGTGTACTTGCGAGCCTACTTCACCTCCGACCAAGTGGCCAATCTGAAGATTGGTCAGACCGTGACCGTTACGGCCGATTTCGGCGGTGACCAACACTTCGACTACCCCGGCACCATCACTTGGATTGCCCAAGAGAGCGAGTTCACGCCCAAGTCGATTCAAACCAACGATTCGCGTGCCGACTTGGTTTATGCGGTGAAAATCAGCGTGGTAAACGATGGCCGACTGAAATTAGGCCTATACGGAGGCGTGCGCTTATGAACGTGATTGAGCTTAGCGGAGTGAGCAAGCGCTACGGCGCGGTGAAGGCGCTGTCGGACATCGACCTGACGGTGGCGCCCGGCGAACTGTTCGGCCTGATTGGACCCGATGGCGCCGGCAAGAGCACGCTCATGCGCATCATCACCACCTTGCTCAACGCCGACAGCGGTTCCGCCACCGTGTGTGGCCTCGATGTGCGCCGCGACTATCGCCAAATCCGCCGGCAGGTGGGCTACATGCCCGGCAAATTCTCGCTCTACGCCGACTTGACCGTGCAGGAAAATTTGGAATTCTTCGCGGCACTGTTTGGCGTGACCGTGGAAGAAAACTACCGCCTTATCGAGCCGATTTTCAGTCAGATAGCGCCCTTCGCCAACCGCCGTGCCGGCAAACTTTCCGGCGGTATGAAGCAAAAATTGGCACTGTGTTGCGCCTTGGTGCATCGACCTACGTTGCTTGTGTTGGACGAACCCACCACGGGCGTGGACGCGGTGTCGCGGAGCGAGTTTTGGCAGATGTTGGCCACCCTTCGCGCTGAAGGCATCACCATCTTGGCCTCCACGCCATACATGGACGAGGCGCTGCAGTGTTCGCGCGTGGCGCTCATCAACGGAGGCCGTATTATGGCGGTAGACACGCCGTCGGCCTTGGAATCGCGCTGTCCCACAGGTATTTACGCCGCCTGCGCCGACCAAATGTGGCAACTGCTCAAAGCCCTGCGGCAGCTGCCGCAGGTGCGCAGCGTCTACACCTTCGGGCAGGCGCACCACGTGGTAGCCGCGCCCGACTTCGACCCCGCCGCCGTGGCCGCACAACTTGTCGCAGAAGGTTTACAAAATGTAGAAATTACACCTGTGAAAGGCAATATTGAGGACCTTTTCATTCATTTGATTCGCCATGGACAAGATAATTGAGGTAGAAGGACTTACCAAACGCTTCGGCTCGTTTACGGCCGTGGACCACATTACTTTCGAGGTGAATCGTGGCGAAATTTTCGGATTTTTGGGCGCCAACGGGGCGGGCAAAACCACCGCCATGCGAATGTTGTGCGGCTTGAGTTTCCCCACCGAAGGCCGCGGTACGGTGGCCGGGTACGACATCGCGCGTCAGAGCGAGTTGATTAAGCGCAACATCGGCTACATGAGCCAACGTTTTTCGCTCTACGACGACCTCACTGTGCAGGAAAATATGCGACTGTTTGGCGGCATATACGGTCTGGCCGGGCAACAGTTGCGCGAGCGTATCGACCAAGCACTCAACGAGTTGGAGTTTGAATCCGAGCGCCACACCATTGTGGGTGCGCTGCCGCTCGGGCGCAAGCAGAAGTTGGCCTTCGCCGTGGCCACCATCCACCGTCCGGCCGTTGTATTCTTGGACGAGCCCACCGGCGGCGTCGACCCAATCGCACGGCGCCAATTCTGGGAGCATATCTACGCCTCGGTGGAGGGCGGCACCACCGTGTTCGTCACCACTCACTATATGGACGAGGCCGAGTACTGCAACCGCCTGTCAATCATGGTCGACGGCCAAATCCGTGCGCTTGACACTCCTGCCGCCCTCCGCCGACAGTACGGGGCGGACAGCATCGACCACGTGTTTCGTATCATCGCTCGCGGCGCCACCCGCGGCGACTAACTCCGGCTACAACTATGAAATCTTCATTTACGTCATTTATACACAAGGAAACGCTCCGTATCCTACGCGACAGCCGCACCATGGCCATCGTGTTGCTCATCCCGGTGATATTGATGGTGCTGTTCGGCTTCGCCATCTCCACCGAGGTGAACAATATCAACGTGGCCGCGGTGGTCGACCGCCACAGCCCGTTCACTCGCGACATGGTTAACTCGTTGGAGCACAATCAGTACACCACCTTCAAGGGCTATATCACCGCCGACGACATCGACCGCGTGATGCGTTGCGGCTCGGCCGATGCGGTGGTGGTAGTGCGCCACAACGCCGCCCGGCCGCAGGTCGAACTGATTATGGACGGCTCGCGAACCAACACGGTGCAGTCGGCTGCCGCTTATCTGCAGGCGATAGTCAGCGATGCCGGCGGTGCGTCGGTGATAGTGAGCCACACACTGTTCAACCCGCAGCTGCGCAGCGCCTACAACTTTGTGCCGGGCATCATGGGTATGCTGTTCATCTTGATTTGCGCCATGATGACATCGGTGTCGATTGTGCGCGAGAAGGAGACCGGTTCGATGGAAGTGCTGTTGGTGTCGCCGGTGCGACCGCTGCGCATCGTCTTGGCAAAATTGGTGCCGTACTTCTTCCTGTCGTGCATCGTGCTCACCATAATTTTGGTGATAGCCTACGGGCTGTTGGACTTGCCGCTGTCGTGGGCAGTGGTGCACGTGGTGTGGGTGTCGCTGCTGTACGTGGTGCTGTCGTTGGGCTTGGGGCTGATGATTTCCACGGTGACCTCGCGGCAGGTGGTGGCGCTGTTGGTGTCGGCCATGCTGCTGATGATGCCGGTGATTATGCTCTCGGGCATGCTCTTTCCGGGGGACAATATGCCCGCGATGTTGCAGTGGCTGTCGGCCATAGTGCCCGCGCGGTGGTATATCGATGCCATGCGCAAGCTGATGATTGAGCAAGTGCCAATCGCCAATGTGCTGAGTAATGTGCTGATTCTCACCACAATGGCTGTGGGAATCATTACCGTGGCCGTAAAGAAGTTCAACGATAAACTATCCTGATATGCGCACACTTTTCTTACTCCTACATAAAGAATTTTTGCAATTTCGGCGTAACAAATTTTTGCCGAAAATGGTGATAATGTTTCCGGTGATGGTGATGTTGGTGATTCCGCTGGTCACCACTATGGACGTAAAGAATGTGAAGGTGGCGGTGGTAGATTACGACCACAGCGCTACTTCGCGCCGGCTCATCGCCGATATGCAGGCTTCGCCCAACCTCAACGGCAACGTCATCACCTCCACCTACGCGCAAGCCTTGTCGGCCATCGAGACAGGACAAGCCGACGTCATCGCCCAAATTCCGCGCGATTTCGAGCGCAGTCTGTATCGGTCGCAGCCCGAGGCTATCAGCGTGTGGGCCAACGGTGTGGACGCCATGCGCGGCTCGTTGGGCGCGCAGTATCTGTCGCAATCGCTCACCGGAACGCTTGCCGATCTTCGCGCTGAGAGCGGTCGACCGCTGCCGTCGGCCTCCACTGTCATTCGCTACCGCTTCAACCCGACGCTCGACTACAAGCTCTACATGATTCCGGCGCTCACCGTCATACTTATCATTATGATTTGCGGCTTCCTGCCGGCGCTCAACTTGGTGGGCGAGAAGGAGAGCGGCACCATCGAACAAATTAACGTGTCGCCGGTGGGGCGCACGGTGTTCACCCTGTCGAAGCTCATCCCATACTGGATAATCGGCATGGTGGTGCTCTCGTTGGCCATGCTGATAGCGTGGGCGGTGTATGGCTTTGCGCCCGTCGGCTCACTGTGGCTCATCTACGCCGCCACGCTGCTTTTTGCCTTGGTCATTTCCGGTTTGGGCGTGGCCATTGCCAACTGCTCCTCCACGATGCAGCAGAGCATGTACGTGATGTTCTTCTTCGTGATAATCTTCCAACTGATGAGCGGATTGATGACGCCCATCGACTCCATGCCCGCGTGGGCGCAAGCCATCACTTACGCGATTCCGCCGCGCTACTTTGTGGAAATCATGCGCTCAGTATACCTCAAGGGCAGCGACCTGATGGACCTATGGCCCAACTTCGCCGCCTTGGCAGGTTTTGCCTTGGTATTCAACGTGATAGCTGCAGCCACTTACCGCAAGCAGGCGTGAGGTCAGTCTTCGAGTTCGTCGGCGGCCGGGGCTTTGGGTAGGGCGAGGGTGAGCCAGATGAAGGCTAAGATGCCGGCGACCAAAGAGCCGATGACGATGCCTAATTTGGCATGATTAAGCAGGTCGGCGCTATCGAATGAGAGGGTGGCGATGAACAGCGACACGGTGAAGCCGATGCCGCCTAACATGGAGATGGCGCCCATCATGTTCCAGTTGCTTTGCGCGGGTATGGGCGCAATGTGTAGTTTGACGGTGAGCCATGAGAACAGGAAGATGCCCACGAACTTGCCGATGACCAAGCCGGCGATGACTGCCAACGACACGCCTTGCACGGCGGTGAGCGGGTCTAAATCGAGCAGGAAGATGCCGGCGTTGGCGAAGGCGAACAGCGGGATGATGAAGTAGTTGACCATCGGGTGGAGGGTATCTTCGAGGTCTTGCAGAGGCGAAATCACCTTGTCGGAAGCTGATTCGATTTGCTTGAGCCAGTTGAGGCGTTCCTTATTGAGGATGGTGCGCGAGGAGCAGTCGTCGTCGGCGGTGCGCAGGTGCTTCATGGCGTTGCGCATCATTTGGATATACTTATCGGGAGCGAACACCGGTTTGGCAGGCACGCAGAATGCCACGATGACACCGGCGATGGTGGGGTGGATGCCCGAGTTGAGGAAGAGGTACCACACCAAGCCGCCGAGGCCGAAGTAGAAGGCCTTGCTCTGGATTTGCATCACCCCGCCGAGGGCCAGCACCACGATGATGCCCAAGGCGATGAGCAGCAGTGTAAGGTTGATGTGCGAGGTGTAGAATACGGCGATGACGATGATGCCGCCAAGGTCGTCGACCACGGCCAAGGTGGTGAGGAATATCTTGAGTGAAATCGGCACGCGCTTGCCCAACATCGACAGCACGCCCAAGGAGAAGGCGATGTCGGTGGCCATCGGGATGGCCGAGCCGTGGGCATAGTCCGTCCCTTGGCTGAGGTAGGAGAACACAATCACCGGCACAATCATACCGCCGCAGGCCGCCAAGATGGGTAGCAGAGCTTGGCGAATCGACGAGAGTTCGCCCACCAGCACTTCGCGCTTGATTTCCAGGCCGATGGTGAAGAAGAATATGGCCATGAGGGCATCGTTGATGAACTGCAACAGGTTCATGGGCTCGCCGCCGTGGCTGAAGAGGTTGAACTCGCCGATTTGCAGGTGCACCTCTTTGGTCCAGAAGTCGAAGTAGTAGGGGTTGATGGCGGGGATGTTGGCCACCACCATGGCGAGTACGGTGATGATAATCAACAGGTTACCGCCTTGCGCATAGCGCTGGATAGTGCGCCGCGCGGCGTAGAACACGCGGAAGCCGCGTTGCAATTGTTCATTAGTGGGATTATAGTTAAGTGCCATAGTTGTTCGGTGAGATTTGTGATAATAATGAACAAGCGCCGGGAAAAGTTCGCGGCGCTTGTGTATGAAATGGTATGATGCGCCGTTAGTCGAGCTTGAGCACGGCGAGGAATGCCTTTTGCGGTACCTCCACCGAGCCGATTTGCTTCATGCGCTTCTTGCCTTTCTTTTGCTTTTCGAGGAGCTTGCGTTTGCGGGAGATGTCGCCGCCATAACACTTGGCGGTGACGTCCTTGCGCACGGCTTTGATGGTTTCGCGAGCGATAATTTTGGCGCCGATGGCGGCTTGGACGGCGATGTCGAATTGCTGACGAGGAATGAGTTCTTTGAGCTTCTCGCACATGCGGCGGCCGAAGGTGACGGCGTTGTCGGCATGGGTGAGGGTGGAGAGAGCGTCGACGCTCTCGCCGTTGAGCAGGATGTCGAGCTTCACGAGCTTGGATTCGCGGAAGCCGTTGAGGTGGTAGTCGAACGAGGCGTAGCCTTTGGAGATGCTCTTGAGTTTATCGTAGAAGTCGATGACTATTTCGCCCAAGGGCATGTCGAAGGTAAGCTCCATGCGGTGGCCGCCGGAGATGTACTCTTGGCGCACCAGTTCGCCGCGCTTGCTCAGGCACAGGGTCATGATTGGGCCGATGAATTCGGGAGTAGTGATGACCGAGGCGCGGATGTAGGGTTCTTCGATGTGCTCGATGAGGGTAAGGTCGGGCAGACCGGAGGGGTTGTGGACCTCGGTCATGTTGCCTTTCTTGTCGTAGACGCGGTAGGATACGTTGGGCACGGTGGTGATTACGTCCATGTCGAACTCGCGGCCGAGGCGCTCTTGGATGATTTCCATGTGGAGCAGGCCGAGGAAGCCGCAACGGAAGCCGAAGCCGAGGGCGGCCGAGGATTCTGGGGTGAAGGTGAGCGAGGCGTCGTTGAGTTGGAGCTTTTCGAGCGAGGCGCGGAGGTTTTCAAAGTCCTCTGTTTCAATGGGATACACGCCGGCGAACACCATCGGCTTCACTTCCTGGAAGCCGTGGATGGCTTCGTTGCAAGGGCGAGCTACGTGGGTGATGGTGTCGCCCACCTTGACTTCGCGGGAGGTCTTGATGCCGGAGATGATGTAGCCTACGTTGCCGGCCGAAAGGGTTTGGCGCGGGGCGAGGTCGAGTTTGAGCACGCCCACTTCGTCGGCGTGGTACTCCTTGCCGGTGGCCACGAATTTCACGAAGTCGTCGGTGGAGATGGAGCCGTTTTCAATCTTGAAGTAGGCGATGATGCCGCGGAAGGGGTTGAATACCGAGTCGAAGATGAGTGCTTGGAGCGGTGCGTCGGGGTCGCCTTCGGGCGCGGGGATGCGGTTGACGATGGCCTCGAGGATTTCGGGGATGCCCATGCCGGTTTTGCCGCTGGCGTGGATGATGTCGTCGTGGTCGCAGCCGAGGAGTTCCACGATTTGGTCGCCCACTTCGTCGGGGTTGGCCGAATCGAGGTCGCACTTATTGAGGACGGGGATGATTTCGAGATTGTTGTCGATGGCCATGTAGAGGTTCGAAATGGTCTGAGCCTGAACGCCTTGGGTGGCATCGACGATGAGCAAAGCGCCTTCGCAGGCGGCGATGGAGCGCGACACCTCGTAGGAGAAGTCGACGTGTCCCGGGGTGTCGATGAGGTTGAGCACGTAGGCTTGACCGTTGAGTTGGTAGTCCATCTGGATGGCGTGGCTCTTGATGGTGATGCCGCGCTCGCGCTCGAGGTCCATATTGTCGAGCACCTGAGCTTCCATGTCTTTGGCGGCGATGGTATTGGTGTACTCCAACAGGCGGTCGGCCAAGGTTGATTTACCGTGGTCGATGTGGGCGATGATGCAGAAGTTGCGGATATTTTTCATT
>JBJEKG010000266.1:0-7872 GCA_051878535.1 Muribaculaceae bacterium | reverse complement strand
GTCGACCCACTCGTCGATGACTTTGGAGATGGGCTTGCCGGCGCCGTGTCCGGCTTTGGAGTCGATGCGGATGAGGTGGGGACGGGGGCCGATGTTGCTTGCCTGGAGGGTGGCGGCGTATTTGAAGGAGTGTGCGGGGACTACGCGGTCGTCGTGGTCGGCGGTGGTGACGAGGATGGAGGGGTAGAGGGTGCCGTCGTTGCGCACGTTGTGGATGGGCGAGTAGTCGTGGAGGTAGGCGGCCATCTCGGGCGAATCGTTGGCGGTGCCGTAGTCGTGGGCCCAGTTCCAGCCGATGGTGAAGAGGTGGTAGCGCATCATATCCATCACGCCCACCCGGGGAATGGCCACGCGGTAGAGGTCGGGACGCATGTTCACTACGGCGCCTACCAACAGGCCGCCGTTCGAACCGCCTTCGCACACCATAAGGTCCTTGGTGGTCCAGCCTTGGGCAATCATGTGCTCGGCGGCGCAGATGAAGTCGTTGAACACGTTGAGTTTGTGCATCTTAGTACCGGCTTCGTGCCAGTCGTCGCCGTATTCAGCGCCGCCGCGGAGGTTGGTGTAGACGAAGATGCCGCCTTGCTCGAGCCAGTAGAGGCGGTTGGCGCTGAAGTTGGGATAGAGGGGCACGTTGAAGCCGCCGTAGCCGTACATGTAGGTGGGGTTGGTGCCGTCGGGCTTGAGGTCGGCGCGGCGCACCACGAACATGGGCACGCGGGTGCCGTCGTAGGAGGTAAAGAACACTTGTTCAGTGACATAGTCCTCGGGGTTGAAACCTTCGATGGCGGCTTGGCGGTAGAGGGTGCTTTCGCCGGTGGCCATATCGTAGCGGTAAATCGAGGTGGGATAGGTAAAGGAGGTGAAGGCGTAGAACACTTCCGGTTGCTTGCGCGAGCAGGAGAACCCGGTGCTGCCGTAGGTGGGGAAGCGAATTTCGCGCACCTGTTGGCCGTCGGTGGTGTAGATGTAAGCGTGGTGGGCGGCATCTTGGGCGTAGACCAAGATGAGTTTGTCGCCGGCGAATTGGGCGCTAACCAGCACGCTTGCTTGTTGGGGCACCACTTCCACCCAGTTGGCACGCTGCGGCGCGTCGACCGGCGCTTTCACCACGCGGTAACGTTTGGCATCGACCGAGGTGTAGAAGTAGATGTAGCCATCCACCACGTCAATGGGCTGGATATCATAGTCTTGCGATGGTTCCACGAGCACAAACTCGCCGTCGGCGCGGCGCAAATCGCGCACCCAGAGCGAGTTGCCGTGGCCTTCGCCGGCGCCGTAAATGAACATGGTGGATTCGTCGTCGGACACCTCCACAGAGTGGAAGTGCAACGGCTCGTTGCGGTCTTCAAACACCACCACGTCGTCGGCTTGCGAAGTGCCAAGGCGGTGGAAGTACACGCGGTGGTACTCGTTGGCCATGGAGAACTCCTTGCCGGCTTCGGGGCGGTCGTAAGCGCTGTAATAGAAGCCATCGCCGGCCCAGGCAGCGCCGGTGAACTTGGCCCACTCGATGTGGTCCTGGAGCAGGCGACCCGTGGCCGTTTCCATCACGAAGATTTCGCACCAGTCGCTACCGCTGCGCGACACGGTGTAGGCCGTGTAGCGGCCATCGCCCGAGAGGTACACGCCGGTGAGGGCCACAGTGCCGTCGTCGCTCAGCGCGTTGGGGTCGAGGAACACGCGCGGCTCGGCGCCAATGGAATCCATGCAGTAGAGTACGGCTTGGTTGCGCAGGCCGTCGTTGTCGTAGAAGTAGTACCGGCCGTCGTTGTCGCGGTGCGGCATCGAGCACTTGCGATAGTTGTTCAGCGCCATCAGACGCGAGCGAATCGCCTCACGGTAAGGCACTTGGTCGAGGTAGCTGCGGGTGAGCGCATTCTCCAGCTCCACCCATTGCAAGGTGGCAGCCGCCGTGTCGTTCTCCAACGGGCGATACGGGTCATTCACACTCACTCCATTCACTTGGTAAGAGGTGCCATCGGCCGGAGCGGCCGGATACACCAACTGAGCCTCGGCGCCCATGGCCGCCGAGCCACAAATTGCACTCATAGCAATCGCTTTGAAAATATCCATAATAAACAAATTTGGCAAAGAAAAAATTACAGTCGGTCGCGCTGACCGGGTTTGATTGTTCGGTAGTCAATTCCCAAACGGGCAAATTCCCGTTTCAACTTCTCCACTTTGGGATTGGCCTTATTCGAAGGGAATGAGGTAGCAACCAATCGCGCCCGGCGAATTACGTTAGACGCATCCTTAAACAACTGATTCCGAGAGGTTTCTATAAGCTGCTCCATTCCATGAAGAGAGTCATGACCTTTCAGTTCCACAAATACTTGCGCCCACTTTTCCGGGATGCCATCCTTAAGCTGCGCCAACACCATCCGGTCGCAACGAACGCCAACACGAATAATGTAATTGTCAATTACAAATTCGGATGATGGATTTGCACCGGCAAAGTCCACCGTATAAGTTTTCCCCAACTCTTTCACCGAAAGCGACTTTCGCACTTGAAGCGGCTGAACAGGGGTAAACCCATTATCTATCAAGGTTTTATAGGTAGACATATTTATTCGGCGAAGATGATGGAGTTGAGGGTGGCGATGTGTTGGTCGGCCCAATCGGAAACGCTGTCCAAATCGATGCCGGAGAACATAGGCAGTTCGGCATCTTTGATATTGCGGAAAGTGCCTTCAGAATCGATGAAGTAAGCCGAATAGGCTTCGAGCGGGAGTAGTGTAGAGCTGTCTATTATATCTTTAAGTCGCTCATTATAAGGCATCAACCCGGCAGCCTCAGCATCAGCCATCAACACATTCAACGTGGTCAGCACGTAAGGGCTGTGGGTAGTCATCACCACCATCGAAGGCTGCTTGCCGGCGCTTCGCACAGCAACTAAACGGCGAATCAAATTCAGAATCAGGCACCGCTGGGCATCAGGATACAGATTTTGCTCGGGTTCTTCGATAAACAGTTGTGCCGATTGGTATTTCATCTTCTCACGCAGGGCAGCAATGCGGTCTTCGGTAATGAGGTTGAGGTCGATGGCGGCATTGTCGTTGTGCAACATCTCCATCAACAGGTTCATCAAGTCTTCGCGGCTGTATTTCACCACCTTGCCAACCATATTGAAGAAGCAATCCGACATCACATCAATCGGCATCACCGACTGAATTCCGCTGGAGGCATAGAATGATGTGATTCGCTTTCCACCGGGCAGCAAAACGTAATCCAAGCCACTGTCGCTGTAAAAGCGGTACTCATCGTTGACCGACAGGCGAATATTATTGGCCAGGGTATATGCTTCCTTGGCTTCATTCCATTCTTGAATGAAGTTGAACAGGACATCGCGGTCAGTGGTGTGGTAAGCGCTGTTGATATTCTTCACCGCAGCCACCAAATTTCGTTCAGCGGGTATGTACGACAACTTGGAATTGAAATCCGCGGCTTCAGATGGTGATTTTTTGGTAATCACAGCATCACCGCAATGGTCGCGATAGAAAATCGACACGGCGTCGCTTTCATAACTCAACTCCGTTTCATCGCAGAAATAATTCTCATCGATGCGATAGAACTGCTTCAACACTTTGATGAATCGCCCATCGCTCGAAAAACCCTTGGCCACATCGGCCGACGAAGTCAGAATCTTCTTTTCAAGCCAACGGCAGTAGCAGAGCACCTTCATAAAAGCGCTCTTGCCGGAGCTTTGGCGGCCAATGACAAGCATCACTTGGGTGAGTGAGAGTTTGCCGGTGTCGGTTATCGGGCCGAAGTGTTTGAGTTGAATCGTTGCCATATCTTTCAGATTGATGCGCAAAATTACAAAATTTCAGGGATTTATGCAAGGGGGAGGGGCGGAAAATCGGCGGAGAGGGCGGAGGATTGGAGGATGAGGATGTCGGCGGGGTTTGGGCCGAAGGTGATGGTGGTACGGCCGTTGGCGGCGGTGATGCGGCGAATGGCGCTGTGCGCGATGGTGAGGATGACGGCGCCATCGGCATCGCGCACCACCAGCTCGGTGTCGGTAAGCTCTACGGTCTCGGCGCGGGTGCGGTGCACTACGGCGGGGTGCATGCCGTGGTTGAACACGGCGATGGTGACTACCATCGGAAAGACTAACAGCAAGAGCATCAGGGCGATAACGGCGCAGCGCCAGTCGTACAGGCCGCCGCAGGCCAAGCCGGCGGGCAGGGCGAGCCACCACGCGTAGCGCCACAGCACGCGCCGAGCGATGGCGCCGATATACGCGCCCACGGCCACTCCGGCGGCACCGTGCGCGGGCACTGTCGGCTCTTGCTCGTCTTGCGCTAAAGCATCACCGACACCAACGGAGTCGGACGGCTCCGTGGTGTCGGTGGCGATGTATGGTTTGCTCTCGGCCATTATTTCTTAACGCCGTCGCGCTCCAGCAGGGCGTCGATGGTGGGGTCTTGGCCGCGGAAGCGACGATAAAGCAGGGCGGGGTCTTCGCTGCCGCCGCGTTCGAGCACGTTGTGGCGGAAGGATGCTGCGGTGGCGGGGTCGAAGATGCCGTTTTGTTTGAACAGTGCGAAGGCGTCGGCGTCGAGCACTTCAGCCCACTTGTAGCTGTAGTAGCCGGCAGCGTAGCCGCCCGAGAAGATGTGGCTGAATGCGGGCGAAATCATGGTGCCTTCCACGGCGGGGAAGATTTCCACGGGTTTGATGGCTTGCACTTCGAAGGCGGCGGCATCGGTCACCGGAGCGGTGATGGTGTGCCAAGCCATGTCGAGGAAGCCGAAGTTGAGCTGACGCATGCAAGCGTAGGCGGCTCCGTAGCGTTGCGAGGCGATGAGGCGGTCGACGAGCTCTTGGGGAATGGCTTCACCGGTGATGTAGTGGCGAGCGAAGCTGTCGAGGTATTCGCGTTCGGTGAGGTAGTTCTCATTGAACTGCGAGGGGAGTTCCACGAAGTCGCGACGCACGTTGGTGCCGGAGGTGTAGGAGTAGGTGCAACGCGAGAGCAAGCCGTGGAGCGCGTGGCCGAATTCGTGGAGGAATGTTTCCACTTCGTAGGGAGTGAGCAGCGAGGGAGTGTCGGCGGTGGGTTTGGTGAAGTTCATCACGATGGATACCAGCGGACGATGGTCAACGCCTTGAGCATCAACAGTTTGCTCGGCGAAGTTGGTCATCCACGCACCGGGGCGCTTCGAAGCGCGGGGGAAGAAGTCGGTGTAGAGCACGCCCACGAACGAGCCGTCGGCATCCAACACGTCGTAAGCCTTCACATCGGGATGGTAGACCTCGATGTTGTCGTTGGGCACAAATTGCAGGCCGTAGAGGCGGGTGGCGAGGCCGAACACGCCTTTAACCACGTTGCTCAGCTCGAAGTAGGGTCGGAGGGCTTCTTCGTCGAAGGAGTACTTGGCAGCTTTGAGCTTGTTGGCGTAGTAGGAGTAGTCCCAAGGTTGAATTTCCACGGCGTGGCCTTCGTATTCAGCGGCGAATTGGGTGAGTTCGGCCAACTCGGCGTTGAGCGGCTGGCGGTAAGCGGTAGCAAGCTGGTTGAGCAGGTTGTACACATTGTCCACGCTGCCGGCCATGGTGTGGCGCAGCGAGCTGGCGGCGTAGGTGTCGTAGCCGAGGAGGTTGGCGATTTGGCGACGCACTTCGGCGATACGGGCCATGATTTCCACGTTGCTATACTCGCCGGAGGTGTTGCGGCCGCAGTAGAGGCGGTAGAAGCGTTCGCGCAGGTCGCGGCGAGCGGAGTATTTGAGGAATGCGGAGTAGACGGGTTGGTCCAAGGTGAACAGGTACTCGCCCGGGCGGCCGGCGGCAGCAGCGCCTTCGGCAGCGGCGGTGATGGAGCTTTCGGGCAGACCTTCGAGGTCGTCGGCGGTCAGCCAGATTTGGTAGGTGCTAAGTTCTTTGAGCACGTTCTGGCCGAAGCGGGTGGTGAGCTCCGACAGCTCGGCGTTGAGTTGGCGATAGGTTTCACGGTCGGCACCTTCGAGGGTGGCACCATTGTCGGCAAACTGCTCGTAGCAGAGTTGGAGCAACGACTGCTGCTCTGCGGTGAGGGTGGAGCGGTCGACGGTTTCGTACACGTGCTTCACGCGTTGCCACAAAGCCTCGTTGAGGATGATTGAGGTGGAGTAGTCGCTGAGTTTTGCCGAAGCGGTGATGGATATTTCCATCATTTCGTCGTCGGCGTTGGCGCTCAGCAGGTTGAAGAAGATGCCGAGCACACGGCTGAGGTCTTGGCCGCAACGGTCGAGCGCTTCGACGGTGTTGGAGAAGGTGGCCTCCTCGGGATTGTTGGCGATGGCATCCACCTCGGCGCGCGCTTGCTCAATGCCGTGGTCGATGGCTTCGGCCATATTTTGATTATTGATTTGCGAGAACAGCGGGGTGGCGTGCGGTCCGGTGAACTCGCTGTAGAAGGGGTTCTGTGCTTTTGCCATAATTGCAAATATAGCGAATAAGGAGATTAAAATTTTACGCATAGTAAAAGAATAGTTAGGTATTATGCCGCAAAGTTACGGAAATTTTTCCATAATTGAAAAAAAAGACGTAACTTTGCAGAAAATTTCTTCCCGAAGGGGAAGCACATTATTAATATTAGGTACTTTTTCATCAAAAAAAGGTAAATCAAATCACTATGAGCATTTCAGGAGCCCTCAATCTGCAACCCAAACTTTGGAGTTCGCTGAAACATTATTCCGCCGAGCGCTTCCGCGAGGATATAGTCGCCGGCATAGTAGTAGGTATTGTAGCGCTGCCGTTGGCCATCGCTTTCGGCATCGCCTCGGGTGTAAGCCCTACAATCGGCCTCATCACTGCCATCATCGGCGGCTTCATCGTGTCGATGATGGGTGGTTGCTCGGTGCAAATCGGCGGTCCCACCGGCGCTTTCATCGTCATCGTGTATAACATTATCGCCCAATTCGGCCTTCAGGGCTTGGCGTTGGCCACAGCCATGGCGGGTGTCATCCTGCTGCTGATGGGCTTCTTCCGCTTGGGCACGGTCATCAAGTTCATCCCCTACCCCGTGGTGGTGGGCTTCACCGCCGGTATCGCCCTCACCATCTTCTCCACTCAGGTCAACGACTTCCTGGGCCTCGGCCTGAAAGACCTCCCCGGCGAATTCATCCCCAAATGGGGCATGATTTTCAGCAACTTAGCTAAGATTGACCTCAGCACGGTGGCTGTGGCCGCGGTGTCGCTCGCCATCATCATTCTCACCCCGAAGCTGTCCAAGAAACTGCCCGGGGCGCTCATCGCCATCATCATCGTCACGGTGCTGACCTACGTACTCAATCTCACCATGGGCTTTGAGGTGGAAACCATCGGCAAACGCTTCGGCGACATGCCCACCGACATCCCCATGCCCCACGGCTTCGACCTCAACATGACCACCATCAACATGCTGCTGCCGGCCGCATTCACCATCGCCGTATTGGGAGCCATCGAATCTCTGCTCTCGGCCACCGTGGCCGACGGTATCACCGGCTCGCACACCAATTCCAACACCGAACTCATCGGCCAGGGCTTGGCCAACTTGATTGTGCCCCTGTTCGGCGGCATACCCGTCACCGGCGCCATCGCCCGCACCATGACCAACATCACCAACGGCGGCCGCACCCCCGTGGCCGGTGTGGTTCACGCCTTAGTGTTGCTGCTCATCTTCCTGTTCATGATGCCGCTGATTAACTACGTGCCCATGGCCACCTTGGCCGCCGTGCTCATGGTTGTGGCCTACAACATGAGCGGCTGGCGCACCGTCGTGGGCATCTTCCACGCGCCCAAGAGCGACATCTGGGTGCTGCTCACCACCTTCCTGCTCACCGTCATCTTCGACCTCACCATCGCCATCGAAATCGGTCTGCTGCTGGCCATCGTGCTCTTCCT
>JBJEKG010000265.1:0-7880 GCA_051878535.1 Muribaculaceae bacterium | reverse complement strand
AATCTCCTGTCCTCCTGTGAACCCTTTGCACGCTGTGCAGACTTTTGACACAGTTTCATCTAATGCCATCCGGGCATGCCGAGGCAAGCCTCGGCTCTACTTGTTGATTATCAGCGAATTACTCCTGTCCTACTGCTAAATCTCCTGTCCTCCTGTGAACCCTTTGCACGCTGTGCAGACTTTTGACACGATTACATCAAATGCCATCCGGGTATGCCTGCCGCCGAGCCATCCGGGTATGCCGAGGCAAGCCTCGGCTCTACTTGTTGATTATCAGCGAATTACTCCTGTTCTCCTGTGAATTTTTTTCGCGCACGTTCGACCGCGTCGGACTTTTGACACACTTTCAACCCTCCCGCAGCCATCCGGGCGCCTGCGTAGCAGGCCGCCGTCCCCCTCAATTATGCATTATGAATTATGAATTATGCATTATGAATTATGCATTAACCGCGAGCCGGGCGGCCATTTTGCGAGCCGCGGTGCCGTCTTACTTATGTTTTACAACATTTTTGGTGGAAATTTGATATTTTTTTGCCGATTTTTTGCTGCTATTCGGGAAAAAATTTGTAAGTTTGCAGTGCCTAAATCTTCAATTCATGACTACCTACGATTTTGACCGCGTCATCGACCGCTCCGGCACCTTTGCCACCAAGTTAGACGGCCTCGACCAAATGTTTGGCCGCCACGATGTTACACCCCTGTGGATAGCCGACCTCGACTTTGCCGTCTGCCCCGAAATCACCGCCGCACTGCGCCACCGCCTCGACCACCCCGTGTTGGGCTACAGCGCCGCGCCCGATTCCTATTGGAACTCCATCATCAACTGGCAGCGCCACCGCCACGGCTTCGAAATCACCCGCGAGGAGCTGTGCTTCATCCCCGGCGTGGTCAAAGGCTTGGGCCTGTCAATCAACTACTTCTCCAACCGCGGCGACCACATCGTCATCCAGCCGCCGGTCTACCACCCCTTCCGCATGGTCATCGAAGGCAACGGCCGCGTGGTGAGCGAGAATCCGCTACTGTTCGACGGCACCACCTACCGCATGGACCTCGACGGCCTGGCCAAGGTCATCGAGCGCGACCACCCCACCATGATGATTCTGTGCAACCCCCACAACCCCATCGGCATCCAGTGGGACGAAGACACCCTGCGCCAAGTGGCAGCTTTGGCGCGCAAGGCCAACATGGTGATTGTCAGCGATGAAATCCACGGTGACCTCATGTTGGAAGGCCGCCGCCACATCCCCACCGTGTCCGTAAGCGACGACGCCCGCAAGGTGACCGTAACCCTCGGCGCGCCCTCCAAAACTTTCAACATCCCCGGGCTGGTCAGCTCGTGGATGGTGGTCAAAGACCCCGAACTCCGCCAAGGCTTCTACCACTGGATGGAAGCCAACGAATTCTGCGCTCCGGTGCTCATTTCCACCATCGGCGCAGAGGCCGCTTACACTTTTGGTGAAAATTGGTTGAACCAAATGCTCGATTATGTCCAAAAAAATATTAACTTTGTGGACGAATTCCTCAGCGAGCGGTGTCCGCAGGTGAAATGCGTGCGTCCGCAGGCCTCATTCTTGGTGTGGCTCGACTTCCGTGCGCTGGGACTTTGCCAAAAAGAACTGATGAATATGCTCTTGGAAAAAGCACATTTAGCGTTGAACGACGGCTCTATGTTTGGTGCGCAAGGCTGCGGCTTCGTGCGCCTCAACGTGGGCACCCCGCGCAGCGTGTTGGCCGAAGCCTTGGAGCATATCGCCTCAGCGGTGGCATCGCTCAAGTGTTAATATAATAATGTAAATGGACTATCGCTTAACCCCTCCGGAAGAAATCCTCGAAACCACAGTGCAACATCTGCCGCTGAGCAAGAGCATCAGCGCGCGTGCACTGCTACTCAATTCAATCACACGCAACGCTCAAGCAGTCGACCCCACGCGCGTGGCCGACTGCTCCGACACGCGCGTATTAGCCGCGGCATTGTCCCTGCGCACGGGCGTGGCCGACTGCGCCGACTGCGGCACCGCCGCCCGCTTCCTCACCGCGTTCTACGCCGGCACCGCCGGCGCGGACATCACGTTGGACGGCTCCGAGCGCCTGCGCCAACGGCCCATCGCGCCGCTGGTCGACGCCCTGCGGTCGCTCGGCGCCAACATCACCTACGCCGGCGCCGATGGCTGCCTGCCGTTGCGCATCCGCGGCTGCCAACTCCGCGGTGGCGAGGTGCACTTGGACGCCTCGGCCAGTTCGCAGTTCGCCTCGGCCTTGGCGCTGATGGCTCCGACGATGGCCGCGCCGTTGGTCATCGACCTCGGCGGCGAAATCCCCTCCATGCCCTACCTGCTGATGACCCTGCGCATGCTCGCCAACCGCGGGGTGGAATGGGAGCGCCAAGGCTACGCCATCCACATCGCCAACACCCCCTGCCGCCCGGCCGAGATTGAGGCCGAGGGCGACTGGAGCGCGGCCGCGTTCTGGTACGCCATCGCGGGCGTGTCGGCCGGCTGGGTCACCCTGCCGCAGCTGCGGTTGCCGTCGCTTCAAGGCGATGCCGTGCTGAGCGAAATCGGCGAACGCTTCGGTGTGGTCACCGCCGAAGCCGAGGAGGGTGAAGGCATCGAACTCTCCGCCACACCCGACTTGTGGTCGCGTCTCGACATGGACATGTCCGACTACCCCGACTTGGTGGCGCCAATAGCCGTGACCGCTGCGCTCATCGGCGTGCCGTTCGTATTCACCGGCGTGGCCAACCTGCGCCACAAGGAGAGCGACCGGTTGGCCGCCATCGTCGAAGAGTTGGACCGCATCGGCATCGTGGCCACCGCCGGGCCCGACACCCTGCAATGGGAGGGCGAGCGCCGACCGGTGGAAGAGATGCCGGTATTCGACAGCCACAACGACCACCGCATCGCCATGGCCTTCGCCGCCGTGGCCTTGTTCGTGCCGGGCATCGTCATCCGCCACGCGGAGGTGGTGGAGAAGTCGTACCCGCACTTCTGGGAGGACCTCGCCGCCGCCGGCTTCACCGTGGAAGAAGTTACAACAGCCTCACAGTCATGATAATAGCATTGTACATAGCCTTGGCCATCGTGGGCGTGGGCGCAGTGCTGTGGGCGCTCGACCGCCGTCACCGTTCGGAAGCTGAGCCGGAGCCGGCGGCCGAAGAGGAGCAGTGCTGCGGCATGCACATCACCTGCGAACGCGATTCGCTGTTAGCCAACGTGTCCGACACCGTGGAGTACTTCGACGACGAGGAGCTGGACCGCTACCGCGGCCGCTCCGCCGCCGACTACTCCGCCGTAGAGGAGGACGAGTTTCGCGACGTGCTGCTGACGCTCCAACCCGACGACATCGCCGCGTGGGGTCGCTCCATCCAGCTGCGCGGCATCGAGCTGCCGACGGCCGTGCGCGAGGAGCTGCTGCTGATAGTGGCCGAAGCCAGAGCCGAGAGAGAAATTCATAATTCATAATGCATAATTCATAATGCATAATTCATAATGCATAATGCATAATTTTTACACATCATTTTGATTGTTTGATGTAAGCAGAAAGGTCGAGAATTTTTACCTCATGGGGCTTCTGCGGCTCTTCAGATTGTTAATTGATTATTAATGAAGGTTCTATATTGATGATTGAATTGTTTGAGTATCAATTTTTTGTGATGGCCTTGGTGGCTGTGGTGCTGATTAGCGTGTCGGCGGCCATCATCGGCACGTACATCCTCACGCGGCGGCTGGTGGCCATCAGCGGCGGGGTGACGCACGCGTGTTTCGGCGGCCTCGGCCTCGGTTACTTCTTGGGTATCAACCCGATACTGCCGGCGGCAGGGTTTGCCATCGCCTCGTCGATGGCGGTGGAATGGATGAGCCGGCGGCTCAACTTGCGCGAGGATTCGGCCATCGCGGTGATATGGGCGTTGGGCATGGCCATCGGCGTGGTGTTCGTGTTCATCACCCCCGGCTACGTGCCCGAGCTGACCTCCTTTCTCTTCGGCAACATCCTCACCATCTCCGCGGCCGATTTGTGGGCGTTTGCGGTGTATACCGTTGTGTTAGTGGCGTTTATGTGCTGGCGCTACCGGCAGATAGTGGTATGCGCGTTCGACCGCGACTTCGCCGCCGTGTCGGGCCTGCCCGTGCGGTTCATCACCTACACTATGACGGTGCTGATAGCCGTGGGGATAGTGCTGACCATCCGCTTGGTGGGCGTGATGCTACTGATGTCGATGCTGTCGCTGCCGATGATGACCGCGGAAGTGTTCACCCGGCGCTACCGCTCTATGATGGTGGTGTCGGTGGTGGTGTCGCTGCTGTGTTCGGTGGCCGGACTGCTCATCGGAGCGCAAGCCGACGTGCCCTGCTCGGCGTTCATCGTGCTACTGATGGCCGCAGCCTTCATCGCTGCCAAAGCGCTCCACCGCCTACGTAAAAGCCCCGCTGCGGCGGCATAAGCCTGCGGGCAACGGGGCGCAGTCACTTGGCGGACCATTATAATGAGCGTGCGAGCGAGTGATTTCTATCATCAATTGTAAAAATTTGCTTCACAATATAGGTCGTCGACGGTGTGGCGAGCCGTGGACTCGAGCGTCGCGGCGGCGTGCAGGGCGATGGCGCGCGACATAAGGATGTCGTCGTGGCAACCGGTCTTGGCCGCGTAAGAGCCGTCGGGACGTTGCTCGTAGGTGAGCAACTCGTCGCAGGCCATGGTGTCGCGTTCCACGTAGTCGCCGGCACGCACCGCGGCAATCAATCCGGTGATAATCATCTCCTTGGTTTGGCGGTTGGTGTGGAAGCCCACGCGCTCGGTTTCGCAGTTGTTGTAGCTGTCGAAGGCGCGGCGACGGTAGAGATTCGGATACTCTTCGGCCAAGCGGTTGAGGATGAACATGCCCGCGCCGCTACCGCTCTCCAAGGTGTTGCTCTCGATGACCAGCAGGGCGTTGTTGTAGAACGCGGCGAGGTCGCGAGCAATGTTGCCGAGGATGTCGTGGTCGATATGTCCGCGCCACTGCGCCACTACCTCCGGGCGGCGGCCGTCGATGCGCATCACAGCCACCACCGAGTAGTCGGCGCCGCTCCAACGGCCGCCGATGTCCACCGCCGCCACGTATGTGCCGCCGGGCTGCGGCAGCTCCCACATCAGGGTATTGGCCGCTTCGTCGTCGTACCACTTTCCGGCCTGCACCATGCCGCGCCGACCCTCGCGGCAGTTTTGGCGCAAGGCATCCACGGCTTTGCGGGCGAACACTGCCGAAGCCGTGGCGGCGAACGCTTCGGAGTCGGTGGTGGGAAACTCGGCCATCATCTTGTCGTCCGACGGGTACTCGCGGCGCTTGCAGCGATACCAGTAAATTTGGTCGAGAGCGCAACCGCAGTCGTCCCAAAGCATCTGCTCGTAGGACGAAAGCGATTCAACCAACGCGCGACGGTCGGGCGGCTCGAGGCGGTAGATTTCAATTTCATACCACGGCACAAACACGGCCTCCTTGTCGCCCTCGCCCTTGCGGCAGCGCAGCCACTCGGTGTGGAAGTAGTTGCCGGGGCCGTTGGCGGTCGATTCCATAACGATGAGCGACAACGGAATGAGCGCCACCGAACCGCAGATGGCGCGGATGGTGTCCTGCGGCGTGTGGCCGGGCGTTTCGCGCCAGAAGGCGGTTTCCGACAGGTGGGCCATGGCGAAATCGGCGCCGCGCACGGCGTCTTGGTTCTCAATCGACGACACGGTGACGCGGCAACCGCGGCCGGCGATTTCGCGCACATTGGTCGAGCGCTCGAAGGGGCGGAAGCGTGGTTCCTCGTCACCCTCCCACAGCTCGCGCGGATAGTTGTCCAACAGCGTGGCGTACATGCCGCGGATGCCGCTGGAGGTGTCCTTGACCTGCGAACAGATGAGCGAATGCCAATTGCAGCAGTGACACGACTGAATCCACGCCATGTAGGTCTGCACCAAAGTCGAGCCGCCCCACTGGCGCGCTTTGAGCAGCATCAGTCGCAGGGGCCGACCGGCGCGGCGTTGGCGTTCGAGCACCGCAGCCACTCGGCGCTGGGGCGCGTTAAGGTGGAAGCGCACCATGCGGCCGGTGGTTTTGTCCTTGATAGTGGCGCAAATAGCGCACCAGTACTCGAAATCGTGGCGGCAACGCAGGCGTTGCCATGCGATGGCGTCGGCGGTGGTGAGGCCGTAGCCGGGGTCATCGACCATCGAGCGCGGCACGAATGCCACCGGCAAACCGTCGACCGGCGTATGCACCTCCACACGGTCCGGGTCATCGGGATTGCCGCGCACCGGGTCGTAAGGGCGAGGGCGAGCCGCACGACGGCGGTCGTCTTCTTTCAGCACTTGTTCTACGTTGGTATTCATTGGTTTACGGTGTAAGAGGTAAAGGTGAAATCGTGCGCCACGGCGCCGCTGAGGCGCAACACATAGCGGTCGGCGCGGGTGTTGAAGAATCGGGCCTCGATGTCGGCGCCGATGCGGCCTTGGAAATGACGCAGCCACAGTGGTTGCGGCCACTCGGCCGACAACGTGGCCGGGCGCACCTCGGCGGTGATGTCCACAGCTTTGCACGAAGCGGCCACGTGCACACTACCCATGCGGCGCGCGGGTTTGTTGAGGGTGACCGCCGCTTGCCAGTCGATTTCGGTTTCGGCGATGGGCTGATACGTGCCCACGCGATAGGCAGCCGTGGGCGAACACAGCCACTCGCCCTGCGGCAGGTGCACCGTGAGCGAGCCCACGGCGGCGAGGTCGGCGGTGTAGCGCAGCTTGTCGAAGTTGCAGCACACCACGGTGGCCGCGCCGCTTTCGGGCAGGCACCACAGCTCGGCACGGGCGGCATCGTAGGCCAATCCGGTGGCGTAAACGTCTTTGGCAAAGAGTTTTACCTTGTTGCCTTGGAAAGTGACAACATCGCCCACGGTGGTGGCGGCCACCACAGCACCGTCGACGTTGGTGATAGCGGCGGGCGAGGGCACCACGCGGTCGTCGAGCTTGGAAGTGGTCAAACGGGTGTGCAAGTTGTTGAGACACAGCGAGTACACGCCGCCGCGCGTCATCAGCAGGAAGCGTCCGCGGCCGATTTCCCACGCATTCTGGCCGAACAGCGCCGGAGTGAGGGCGGTGAAGATTTCGCCCGGCAACTCGGCCGTGGCCAAGGTGGCGGTGGGGGTGGTGCGCGGCGTGGCGATGATGTGGTTGGGCAGGCGGATGGCTTGGCGCGAATCGGCCGGCACGGTGAACGACGAGGTGGCGGGCAGTTTGAACGGCCGCATCTCGGGTGCAATGTACACGGCACGACGGCCGGCGGCATCGGCTTGCAAGTCGTAACTGCCTTGGCGCAGGCCGTCGGCGGTGCGCACGGCCAGGGTGATATTGACCGCCTGCGGCGCGGGATACGACAGCACCGGGCCGAAGGTGAGCGGCGCATTAGTGCTGCCGGAGGAGGCGCTCACGGCCTGCGAACCGTCGGCAAAGGTGACGATGGCAAACGCTTCCCACGCCTTGTTCTCGACCTCGATGGCGAACTCCTCGGCGGCGTGTCCGGCAAAGGGGCGCACGTCCAAGTCGGCACCCATCAGCACCTCGCCGCAGAGTGCGGCAAGTCGCGCCGACACGGCATGGGGCGACCGCAGCCACGCCCGGTCCTGCGTCAGATGGGGCGGCGTGTGGCTAAGTGCGCGGTCGAGGGCACGGTTGTCGGCGGCCACGTCCGACACCGGCGCGGGCGGCAGGTCGATGGCCGAACCGGCCAACTTGGCCGGGTTGGCGATGGTGAGAATGGGCGTGGCTATCTCGTCGAAGCGCTCGGTCACATCGCCGAGGATGCGGCAGTAGTCGTCGGTGGCACCGATCCACGCCGCCGCAGCGGGCATCTGCGGCGCGATGGT
>JBJEKG010000264.1:0-7919 GCA_051878535.1 Muribaculaceae bacterium | reverse complement strand
AGGTGGGGATGGGATGGTTGATGATGGCGGGTTGGTTCAGCAGGTTGAGCAGCAGGCGCAGGCCGGTGTAGCGGGTGAGGCGGTTGGAATCGGCCACCAAGTCGGCGGCGAGGTCGGCGGCGAAGGGTGCGTGGCGCAACAGGCGGTGGCACAGGATATCGGCATCCTCGCTCCAGCGCACTTCGCGAGCCATGGCGGCGGCGCGCTCGGCGGTGAGGGCTTCCACCGGGTAGAGCATCGGCGCCAACAGCATCGACTCGCGCGAGTTGCTGTCGGCCCAAAGCTGTTCGGCAAGCTCTACAGTGTGCGGCTGCTCGGCGGCAATTTCGGCGAGCTGGGGGAGGTTAAGGCCGAAGAGAAATTGGTGGGGACAGCCGTTGCGGCGGAGAGTGTCGGCCACGATGCCATTGCGCATGGCGTAGATGCGGCGCTTGAGCTGCTGCATCGGCGAGAATTGGGTAGCGGTATCGTTCATCGGTCGAAATCTTTTGAGAATGAGGCGATTAAATTGTGGGCGGTCATATCCACGTTGACGGGCACGATGGTGATGTAGCCTTGGGCGAGCCAGTACTCGTCGGTGTCGGTAGCATCGGCATCGTGGTTGACCATGCGACCGGTGAGCCAGTAGAACGGACGACCGAAGGGGTCGGCATAGTCAGCGTACTCATCGGTCCAAGCGGCACGAGCGGCGCGGCAGGTGCGCACACCTTTGGGCTCAACGCCGGCGGGCATGTTCACGTTGAGGCACACTCCGGCGGGCAGTGGGTTGGCCAGCAGATGCTCGATGATGGAGCGCACGTAAGGCATGGTGGCGGTAAAGTCCACGTCCATGGCGTGGTCGGTGATGGAGAAGCCGCAGGAAGTGATGCCCACGGTGGCACCTTCGAGCACGGCGCCCATGGTGCCGGAGTAGACCACGTTGCACGCGGAGTTGGAGCCGTGGTTGATGCCGGCGAGCACGAGCGTGGGACGGCGGTCAACCAGCTTGGACAGGGCAAGTTTCACGCAGTCGACCGGCGAACCGTTCACGGCATAGAGCTTGGCCGCGCCGTGGGTGCCGCGCGGGGTGATGCGCAGGGGTGTGCCCACGGTGATGGCCGACGACTGGCCGGAGTGGGGCGCGTCGGGACCTACTACAATTACATCGCAATTATCGGGCACGCACTCGGCCAGGCGGAGGATGCCGGGGGCGTTAATACTGTCGTCGTTGGAGATTAATACAAGGGGGGTCATACTATTGGTTATTGGTTATTGGTTATTGGTTATTGGTTGGTGAAGGTGGCGAGCATTTGGGCGGCGCGGTTGCGGAGGTCGTCGGCGAGCCATTGGGGTGAGAGCACTTGGAGGCGGCCGCCGCGCGAGAGGATGGCGGAGGCGAAGTCGGATGTGGGCCGCAGGGTGACGCGGATGTCGGAGTAGTCATCGGTGGTGGCAATCTCTTCCTGGGTATGGTGCAAGGGCAGGTCGCGCACGTAGTTCACCTCGTTGCCATAGACGCGGATGGTGATTTGCTCCAAGGCCACCGAGGGGTCGGCCATCGGACCGAAGTAGTCGGCGAAGAAGGCTTCGGCATCGAAGTCGGCCTGCGGGCGGAAGGTGTCGGCGGTGGTTTGCAGGTCGAGGATGCGGTCGAACGAGAAGATGCGGAACTGGGCGTCGGCACATTCGGGGATGAAGGCCAGCAGGTACCAGCGTTTGCGGCAAAGTTTCACGCAGTAGGGCTGGAGGCGGTACTGCTTCGGCTTCTTGCCATATCGGCGGTAAGTCATTGTCAACCAGAGGTTTTGGCGGATGCCAACGAGAGCCGTACTGAGCCACTCACCGGCCGAGGGCACCGATTCGAGCAGGATGCGGTGGCGGATGGCCAGTTGGCCGGCCAGCAGGTCGCTCACGGCCAAGGTCGACAGCATCCACGACTGCACGGAGTTGTCGCGCAGCTCTTCTTCATTGGAGATGAAGTACTCGCAGCCGGTGCGGCGGTCGCAGTCGATAATCAGGCCGAACATCTCCTCCACGGCGAGGCGGTGGCGGTTGAATGTGGACCGCGACAACGGAGCGCCCTCGCCCGGGCCGGTGTCGGCCCAGCGGCGCGAGAGTTCGTCGAAGGTGATGCGGCCGGCGCGGCGGATGGTGCTCACCAACCAAATATATTCGCGAAAAATAGATGCTGCTTTCATAAAGTGCTCATTTAAGATAAGTTAGAAGGTCGGCCACGATGAAAGTGGAGCCGCCCACAAAGATGGTGTCGGCCTCTGTTGCGGCCTGTCGAGCGGCCTCGAAGGCGTGGGCCACGGTGTCGAAGGCTTCGGCTTTGAGGCCATACTGCGCGGCGATGGGCAGCAGTTCGGCGGCCGGGCGGCCGCGTTCCACCGACGGCTTAGCGAGGTAATACCGCGCCGCGGCGGGCAGGTAAGGGAAGATGTGGCTCACGTCCTTGTCGTTGACGAAGCCGATGACCACGTGGAGCATGGACTCGGCGGCGATGGCGACCAACTGCGGCCCGAGGTACTGCCAGCCGCCGGGGTTGTGGCCGGTGTCGCAGAGCACCCGCGGCTGGCGAGCGATAGTGGTCCAGCGGCCCATCAAACCGGAGAGTTGGCACACGTGGGCAAAGCCTTGCGCCACGGCTTCGGCCGACACAGCGAAAGGTAACTTACTAAGTGCGTGGAAGATAGTGTTGGCGTTGAGCAACTGGCAGTCGCCGGTGAGTTCCGAGGGCACGTCGCCCCATGGGGTGCCGTGGTAGATGATTTCAAAGGGTGAACGGTCGGCCGAGGTGTACATCGGCGGGTCTTGGGCGAAGGTGATTGGCGCCGACAGCTCGGCAGCGCGGGCGGCGAACACGGCGCGGACGTCGCGTTCGGCTTCGCCAATGACCACCGGCACGCCCTCCTTGATGATGCCGGCCTTCTCGGAGGCTATGGCGGCAGGGGTGTCGCCCAACAGCGCGGTGTGATCGAGCGAAATGTTGGTGATAACCGACAGCATCGGCGTGATGATGTTGGTGGCATCGAGGCGGCCGCCGAGACCCACCTCAATCACCGCTATATCAACGTTTTGGCGCACGAAATATTCGAAGGCCATGATGGTGGTCAGTTCGAAGAACGACGGCTGCGGCTCGAAGCCGAGCGCACGGAAGCGGTTGATGAAATCGACCACCTCGGCCTCGGGAATCATCTCACCGTTGACGCGGATGCGTTCGCGGAAGTCGACTAAATGGGGCGAGGTGTACAGCGCCACGCGCATGCCGGCGGATTGTAGCACGGCGGCGATGGTGGAGGCGGTGGAGCCTTTGCCGTTGGTGCCGGCCACGTGGATGCAACGCAAGTGGCTATGCGGGTCGCCGAAAGCGTGGCTGAGCCGGCGCACGGTGTCGAGGCCGGGCTTGTAAGCACCCGCGCCGAGGTTTTGGAACATTGGTATCTGGCTGAACAGCCAGTTGATGGTTTCTGTATACGTAGTGAACATATTATCAGAAGATTAAGTACCCGGCCAACCCGGCTGCGCAGATGAGCAAGATGGGGTGAATGCGGGTGAAGAGGTTGAGCAGCAACACGCCCAATGTAATCAGCGCCGAGGGGATGATTTCCGAGGGGATGGAGCCGTAGTTTTCGGAGTTCATGAGGATGAGGGCGGCCGAGGCAATCAGACCGATGACCACCGGACGCAGGCCGCGGAAGATGCCTTCAATGGCCACGCTTTGACGGTGGCGCGACACAAATTTTCCGGCGTAGCGCACCAGCAGGAACGAGGGAATGATGACCACCAACGTGCAGATGATTGAGCCGAGCAAGCCCCACAGCGGCGAAGCGTCGGCGCCCATGGCTTGCATCGGAGCTGTGTAGCCGATGTAAGTGGCTGAATTGATGCCGATTGGGCCGGGAGTCATCTGCGAAATGGCCACGATGTCGGTAAAGGTCTTGTCGGTAATCCAACCCGGGCCGACGATTTCGTTCTGCACCAACGAGAGCATGGCGTAGCCGCCGCCGAAACCGAAGAAGCCGATTTTGAGGTAGCTCCAAATCAGGCGAAGGTAAATCATTGCTCACCTCCTTCCTGCGCAGCGAGTTTGCGGCGCACGTGGCGCAGTTGCAACCAGCCGATTAAGCCGCCTAACACGATGAAAATGATGGGGTTAGACACCACGGGCCATTTCGACCATATCAGCGCGGCCACCACCACGGGTATCCATGCCGTGCGCCAGCCGATATTGGCGGCGCGCGCCGAGGTGATGACCGGAGTGATGATCAGCGCCACCACCGCCGGGCGAATGCCCTTGAAGATAGCGTTGAGCGTGGGATTTTGGATGATGGTTTCGGGGGTGAGGAACACGGCGATGGCCAAGATGATGAAGAAGCAGGGCAGGATGGTGCCGCAGGCGGCCACCACCGAGCCGAGGCGACCGCGCAGGCGGTCGCCCACGGCCACGGAGATGTTCACCGCCAAGATGCCGGGCAGTGATTGCGCCAAGGCCAACAGGTCGAGGAACTCCTCCTTGGGAATCCAGCGTTGGTTGTCGACCACCTCGCGTTGGATGAGCGAAATCATGGCCCAACCGCCGCCGAAGGTGAAGGCGCCTATCTTGACGAACACGGTGAACAGGCGCCAAAGCACGTGGCGCTGTGCGGTGTCAATTTGTTGATTTTCAGTTTGTTCCATTCTATCAAAATTCTACTACGGTGATGCCGGCGCCACCGAAGCGCACGTCCTCGTCGGCATAGCGGCTCACGGCCGGCACGGTGGCCAAATACTGGCGGATGCACTGGCGGAGAGCGCCGGTGCCGGTGCCATGGAGGATGCGCACGCGGCTCTGCGAGAATTGCACGGCGTCGTCGATGAAATATGTCACGGCCTGGATGGCCTCGTCGGCACGCATGCCGCGCACGTCGATTTCGGGGCGGAAGCGGAGCTGGCGCTCGCGGTTGTCGTTCGAAGTCTCCACGGATATGAACGATGCGGCCTGCGGCGTGGCGCTCTTGGGCTTGCGGTCGGTAGGGGTGAGGCGCTGGAGCTTCACGGTGGTCTTCATCTGGCCGAAAATTACCACGGCTTCCTTGCCGCGGATGGCTTCGATGGTACCCACGGTGCCGCCGCCGTCGAGCAGCACGTTGTCGCCCGGAGCCAATTCCTTGGGCTTGTCGGCCGGTTTGGGTGCTTGCTTTGGCTTCTTGGGCGGCTTGATTTTGGGGATGAGCGGATGGTCGTCGGTGGGGCCGTCGGTGAGTTCGCGGCGCTCCTCGGCCAGGCGGCGACGCGCTTCGAGGGTCTTCTCGCGGTCGGCTTGGGCGCGGCGGATGTCGTGGATGGTGCGCTCGATGGCCGCGTTCGACCCTTCGAGAATCTTGCGTGCCTCTTCGCGCGCGTCGGCTATGATTTCGCGGCGCTGCCGGCGCAGGGCGTCGGCGTCGGCGCTATACTGTTCGAGAGTTTGCTCCAACTGCTTCTCCTTGCGACGGATTTCCAGGCGCTTGTTTTCCCAGTAGCGGCGGTCGCGGGCGATGTCGAGCAGGTACTTGTCGAGGTTGAGGTAGTCGCTGCCCACCAACTCGCCGGCGGCGTCGATAATCTTGTCGGGCAGGCCGGTTTTGCGGGCGATTTCGATGGCGAAGGAGCTGCCGGGATGGCCGATGGAGAGCGAGAACAGCGGTTGCATCTTCTGGCGGTCGTAGAGCATCGAGCCGTTGACCAAACCCGCGGTGTCCTCGGCAAATTTTTTGAGGTTTTGAAAGTGAGTGGAGACCACGCCCCACATGCCGGCGGAGTTGAACTCGGCCAAAAGCGCTTGGGCTATGGCGCCGCCGATTTGAGGCTCGGTACCGGAGCCGAACTCGTCGATGAGCATGAGGGTGCGGCGGCCGCCGGCGGCCAGCAGGAAGCGCATGTTGCGTAGGTGCGAGGAGTATGTGCTGAGGTCGTCTTCAATCGACTGGTCGTCGCCGATGTCGATGAAGATGCCGGTGAAGATGCCGAAGTGGGAGTTGTCGTAGACCGGCGGGAGCAGGCCGCATTGGAGCATATACTGGCAGATGGCTACGGTTTTGAGCACCACCGACTTGCCGCCGGCGTTTGGGCCGGAGATGACCAAGATGCGTTGGTCGGGCGCGGTGAGGCGGATGTCCAAGGGCACGATTTCGCGCTGCTGGCGCTCCAAACTGCGGCGCAGCACCGGGTGGCACGCGTGGTACCATTCCAACTGCGGCTCGCGGCTGAGATGGGGCAAGGTGGCATCGGTTTCGCCGGCGAAGCGTGCCTTGGCGTAGATGTAGTCGAAGCGAGCGAGCAGACCGAAGCTGTCGAGGATGGTGTCGAGGTGGGGACGTAGTTCGGCGGTGAGTGCGATGAGGATTTTCACCTCCTCGCGGTGCTGCTCCATGGTAAGTTCGCGCATGCGGTTGTTGGCTTCCACCACCTCGGCCGGCTCGATGAAGATGGTCTTGCCGGAGGCTGATTCGTCGTGGACGATGCCGGGGATGCGGCGCTTGTACATGGGCGACACGGGCAACACCAATCGGCCGTCGCGCATCGACGGTGCGGCGTCGGCTTCGAGCAAGCCTTCGCGGCGGGCGTTCTCCACCACGCGGCGCATGGCGGCGTTGATTGAACCGCTCATGCCGGCGAGGCGGCGGCGGATGTCGGCCAACTCGGGCGAGGCGTTGTCCTTGATTTGGCCCCAGCGGTCGAAAGTGCGAGCGATGGCGGCGGAGATGGCCGGGAAGACCATCAACTGCTGCGCCAAGTCGTCGAGGTGGGGATATGGCGAGACGCCTTCGTCGTTGCGCTGACGGGCGAAGTAGGTGGCGATGGCGGCCATGGCTGTGAGCGACAGGTTGAGGTCGACAAACTCCTCGGAGGTTAGGAATGTGCCCTCGGGACGGATGGCTTTTAACCGCGTGGTCACGTCGCGGAAGGCCACACCGGGGAAGTCGGGGTCGCTCTCGATGATGGTCTTGAACTCGGCCACACGCCTGAGCTCGGCGTCCACCTCGGCAAAGTCGGTGGAGAATGCCGCCTCGGCAGCCAACTGCTTGCTCAGCGGCGAGCCGCACAGCTCCGCCACCATGCCGCGCACAGCGTCAAAACCAATTTTCTTCTCTATATTTTCGGGATAAATCATATTCTAAAGCAAATCGACTACAAAATTACAAAAAATCCCGCACATAAGCGCACTTTCCCCCACCCCGTCGCAGAAAAATTTGCAAAAGCGCCAAATTCTCCGTAAATTTGCAAACATTATGACTGAGGTTAGCAAAGTTTGGATAAGTGATGGAGCCGTTCATATTTTGACGGTGGATGGTCGGGAGGCGTCAGAGCGCGTTGCCGATTACCCTCGGTTGCGCTTTGCCACAGAGCAACAGCTCCACGACTACGATGTGGATGCTTTTGGCATCCATTGGCCCGAACTCAACGAGGATTTATGCTTCGAAGCATTCTTCCGCAAGAAAATGCCCAACTCCCTTTATCTGCTTTTGATGGCTCATCCGGAGATCAATGCGGCCTCCTTGGCGCGACGAATTGGATTAAGCCAAATGGAGATGGCGAAAGCCATCACTTCAAGCAATGAGCCGGCGAAAGAGCTTATGGATGAGGTGGTTAGCGCGATGAGGGCGATCGGGAATGAGCTGATAGAAGTGGGTGGTAATTGTGAATAGTCTTTATTATATGTTAATGTAGGTTAAAATATTTGCAAGGTATTGAAAAAGTTGCTAACTTTGCAGTCGGAAACATCGCGGGATAGAGCAGTGGTAGCTCATTGGGCTCATAACCCAAAGGTCGGAGGTTCGAATCCTCCTCCCGCCACCAAGCGAGCTCGGCTATTCAGCCGGGCTTTTTTTGTAGCCCCACAGCCCCCCAGTGGAAGGCCGCGGGCGGAGCCTTTTTGGGATCAATGTAAAAAACCAGTTGAAATGTTAAAACTTTTC
>JBJEKG010000263.1:0-7926 GCA_051878535.1 Muribaculaceae bacterium | reverse complement strand
GATGATGGCTTTCTTGATTACGCCGAGGATGATGAGCCACAGGCCGCCCCAAATCTGCGCGGCGGTGGGCTGCGGGCGGTCGATTACCTGCGGAAGAAATTGGTCGGCGCGCACAATGGGGCCGGCCACCAACGCCGGGAAGAAGGTGAGGTAGAAGGCATAGTGGAGCCACGTGGCGGTGGGTTGCACACGGCCGCGGTACACATCTATTATATAGCTGACGGATTGGAAGGTGTAGAACGAGATGCCTACGGGCAGGATGATGTCGAGCGGGTGGAAGTTGCCCTGCACCAGTGCGGCCCAGTTCCACAGCGCAAAGTTGGCATACTTGAAGAATGCCAACACGCCCAACGAGCAGGTGAGCGACAGCGCCACCAACCACCGGCGGCCGCGGCGCGAGTGGGTGCGGGCGATGGCGTGCGACAGCCACCAGTCCACCACCGACGTGGCAGCAAGCAATCCCACGAACCAGCCGCTACATTTGTAGTAGAAATACAGGCTGAAGGCCACCACAAACGCCTGTTGGCCAAGCCGTTGGCGGCTTAGCAACCCGTACAGCGGCAGGAACAGCAGGAACAGCACCCAGAACGTGCCGCTGCTGAACAGCATCGGCGCGTCGGCGTGGTAGCGTAGCAGGTCGGCTATGTTGGTGAGGAAGTCGGCCATGGTGCGGGTTATTTTTCTTGCGGACTATGCACGAACACGCGCTTGGGGCGCGCGGTGACGGCCTGTGGTCGCTCCATGGGCGGCATCACCGGGGCGTGAGTACTCATCCAATCCACCACCGAGTCGGTCCAGCGGTTGGCGGCATCGTGGGTGGGGTGAGCGCCGTCGGCGGCACGTTCGAGCACCAACTCGGCGCTGCGGTAGTAGCATCCCGGGGCGGCGTAGCGCTCAATCAGCGCGTTGATGCCGGTGTCGGGCTTCCAGTTGGGCGGCCCAATCCACAGGTAGGGCGTGTCGCCCAAATCGGCGATGATTTTTTCCACGTATTTAGCGCGCGATTTCTCGATGTTGCGCACGAACAACTCGTTGGCACCCAGACAGATAAACACGAAGTCGGGCTTGAGCCGGCGCATGTAGTCGGTAAGTTTGGTCGAGCGCCCCCAGTACTCGCTGGTGGAGCTGTACCAAATCACCGAGTAGAGGGTGAAATTGTTGGCATTGGCGTATGCGGCCAATCGTGGGCCGAGCCCTTCGAGCATCGAATCGCCCACGATGAGCACGGTGTGGATGGTGGTGTCAACTCGCACTGTATCAGCTGCTTGCACCTCGGCGCTGTCGGTCGCAACCGTATCGCAGGGTAGGGGAGTAGCGGCTTGTGCCGGCTGTTCAACCACTTCGGCACGCGGCTCAAACACCTCGGCGAAGCCGCCGTCGCGCAGTTCGAATCCGAACACGCTCACCGGTGCGCACAGCGACAGCACTACCTCTACAGCGAGGGCGGTGGCGAGCAATAGTAGGAGTGGTAAGTATCTGCGGTTCATGGTATTAAGGATAATTGTGAGGAGGCGACGGCGCTACTAATACACCACCATGTATTCCCCACCGGAGCCGGGCCCCACGCGGTAGGTCTGCAGCCCGTAGCCCTGTTCGGCCGCCTCGCCCGCCACCGGATACCCCGGCAGCGAGAAGATGTCGAAGCGGCTGTGGCACTTGGGGCACTCGGCGATGCCGTCGTCGCCCACGGCCACGCGCACATCGGCGCGGCACTCCACCGGACAGGCCATATCGTAGGCCACAAAGTCGCCTATATCGGTGGAACACAGCAAGATACCCCCGAAACCGGTGTAGCTGTCGGCCGTGTAGGGATAGTTCTTGGGCACGCGTTGCTCGCGGATGAACGTGCGCCACTGGCGCGCACCGCTCACGCCGTAGGTCACCCAGTCGGCCTGGGTGTAGAACGTGAGGTGCACGTTGGCCAGCGGCAGCCGCCGGTTGTCCAACTTATCGCAGCCAATCAGCGGCAGCAACAGGGCTAATATGAACGCAAATCGTTTTAGCACGGTAGAATTATTGAATGGGGACGCGAGTAATCAGTTCGGAGGGTTGATTCATCGCGTCCCTATGTGGATTTAGGCCATCTTTTGCATCAGGGCGGCGAATTGGTCCACAGCCTTCTGCATGGCGCCGCCAATCATCGGGCGCAGGAAGATGGGGATGTCCACCTCCATCGAGGTGGTCAGTTCGCACTCACTCTCGCTCAGCGCTTTCAAGTCGAGTTTGATTTCCATCGGCACGGGCGAGTTTTCGGCGGCAAACACCACCTTGGAGTCGCTGCGTTGCTTCACTTTGAAGCCGATTTCGCCCACTTGCGTGGTCTTGATGGCGATGCGGTCGGCAGAGAACGACACATCGCCCACCTTGGCTCGCTCTTCGGCGGGCATCTGCTCAAATACCTGTTGGAAGCGGGTCAAATCGCTGAAGGAGGCGGCAACAGCGGCGGCGGGCTTGCCCACCACTACCGGTTTACTTGTATATGTGGCCATATCAGATTTTGCGGCAGGCAGGCACCCAGTTAGCCGGGTCTTGACGCCATTCTTTAAGGGTGTCTACGTCGGATTCTTTGATATAGTCAGTGGCGAGCGCGGCCTCAATCATAGCGTTGTAGTTGCTCAAAGTCAGCAACTTAACGCCGGCCTTGCGGAAGTTCTCCTCAGCCACGGGGAAGCCGTAGGTGAACAGTGCGGCCATGCCGATTACTTCGGCGCCGGCGGCGCGGACTGCCTCCACAGCTTTGAGCGACGACTTGCCGGTGGAGATGAGGTCCTCGATGACCACCACCTTTTGGCCGGGGCGCAGGTTGCCCTCGATGAGGTTTTCCAGACCGTGGTCTTTCGGGGTGGAGCGGATATATACGTAGGGGAGACCCAACAGGTCGGCTACCAACGCGCCTTGGGCGATGGCGCCGGTGGCCACACCGGCCACAACCTCGGCATCCTTGAAGTTCTCAAGAATCATGCGGGTGAGTTCCACCTTGATAAACGAGCGGATGTCGGGGTACGACAGGGTCTTGCGATTGTCAGTGTAAATAGGTGAGTTCCAGCCGCTTGCCCAGGTGAAGGGGTTATCGACTTGGAGAATGATGGCGCTGATTTTCAGCAGCTTTTCGGCTAAAAGCCGTTCGACCTTTTTCATTGTATTGTAAGATTATGATATTCCGAGTGCAAATTTAGCAAAAAAAGCGCAATTCTCCCAACATTTCCCCAACTTTTTTAGAACGAATCTCAGCAACATCCGCAAAACGAATCAACGAAGTAACGAAATGCTGAATTTTTAACGTAAGAACGTAAACGTAGAACGTATGTTAGAATTTTTTCGTTTTTTCGTTTAGACGATGTGGGGGTTAGTGGGTGCGATGGTAGCGGCGGGGGTAGCGGAGGATGGTGGAGATGATGACCATCAGGGCGAGGGCGGCGGGGTAGACGTGGTAGGGGAGGAAGGCCACGGGGCTGAGGTTGGCTAAGCCTGCGGCCAGCAGGGTTTGGGCGCCGTAGGGGATGATGCACTGGATGATGCAGGAGCAGGTGTCGAGTACGCCGGCGGTGAGGCGCGCGTCGAGGCCGTAGCGGCGGGCGATGTCGGCGGAGACTTTGCCCACGGTGATGATGGCGATGGTGTTGTTGGCGGTGCAGAGGTTGACCAAGCTCACCAAGGTGGCGATGACGGCTCTGGCGCCGCGTGCGCCGCGGATGTGGCGGGTGAGCACTTGGATGATGAAGCGGATGCCGCCGTTGTGCGAGATGACCTCGAGCATGCCGGCGGCCAGCAGGGTGACGATGATGAGGTCGCTCATGCCCTTGATGCCGTCGCCCATCATGGTGCACATGTCGATGAGCGCCACCGGCGTGGTGGTCAGCGCTACCAACAGACAGCCCGCGATGCCTAACAGCAATACGCACAGCACGTTAAGTCCTGCGGCTGCGGCCACAATCACCAGCAGATACGGCGTCATGGTCAGGTAGTTGACGCCATCGGCCGAGGCCGCCGGGTGAGCCGCCTCGCCGCCGAGCACCGTGTACACTATCAACGCGATGACTGCCGCGGGTACGGCGATGAACAGGTTGGCCTTGAACTTGGCGTTCATCTTCACACCCAAATAGCGTGTGGCGGCTATGGTGGTGTCGGAGATAAACGACAGATTATCTCCGAAGAACGAGCCGCCGAGCACCACGGCCACCATCATCGCGGCATCGGTGCCGGTGTCCGCAGCCATCTGCGAGGCGAAAGGCGTGAGGGCCACAATCGTGCCCACCGAGGTGCCGATTGACATCGAGATGAAGCAGGCGGTGAGGAACAACCCGGGCATCACCAACCACGTGGGCATCACCTTCAGCGCCAAGTCCACAGTGGCATCCACCGCGCCGATACCCACGGCCAAGGCCGAGAACGACCCCGCCAAGATGAATATCCAAATCATGTAGAGGATGTCGCTGTTGGCAGCGCCGCGCGAGAATACGTTCACCCGGTCGGCCACCTTGCCGCCGCGCATGGTAATCAGCGCCCACAGCGAGGCCGCGATGAACGCAATCGACAGCGGCATCTTGTAAAAGTTGCCCACGGCCAACGATGTGGCCACATATAATAATAAGAACACGGCAATGGGCGACACGGCCAACAGACCGCGCCCACGCGACACAATTTCAGATTGGTTCCCTTCAGACATTCTTACCTTAGAATCAAAGATTAATTTGCAAAGTTACAAAAAATCCGCGACACCGCCGCCCTTCCCTCCAAAAAATCACCAAAAAAAGCCGCAGCTCTGTCATATAAGCCGTTGTGGTGGGTCAAACGAAGAAACGAATTCGCGAAATAACGAATTCTCAACGGACGAAGAGCGAAAGTGTGTCAAAAGTCCAAAATCGAAGTAAATAAGTAGGGACGCGGCCTGCCGCGTCCGCGCCAACGTGCCGATAATCAGGCGATTACGCGATGCTTGTGCGGACGCGGCAGGCCGCGTCCCTACTCTAAAATTACTTTTGACACAGTTTCTTTTACAGATTTAACAACCGTTTTTTTACATTGACCCAGATTTAGCAGGAGGACAGGAATTATATTACTGATATTCAATTCATTACATCCTGTTCTCCTGTTAAATCTCCTGTCCTCCTGTGGATTTTTTGCGAGCGTTCGACAGGCTGTGTTCAGATTCAGGACTTTTGACACGCGTTCTTATTAACACTTTTAACAACCGGCTTTTTACATTGATCGAAATTTTTTTGGGGGGAGGGTGATAGATTTTTGGGGGAGGGGGTGTCTTTATCTATGCAAGTGCAAAATGACATACATCACAATGTGTTTATCACACATTCATCACACAGACAGCATAGTTAAAATGATTTTAAGGTTAGTTAGCAAAAGACCCCGACCGCGTGGCCGGGGCTTTTGCTGCTTGCCACAAAGGAGTGGCACGAAGTTGTTGGCCGTTTTGGTGCGAATATTGGCCTTTTTGTCCAATTTGGGTGGCAGTTTGCTATTTTTTTGCTATCTTTGCAGGCTAATAACCGCTTACAAAAGATGAACCGCATATTGCACTCGTTCCAACTGCTGTTTTTTTCGCTGATATTGCTGCTGCCGATGGCGGCGCAAGGCCAAATTGTGTCGAGCCACGGTGTGTTCGACCCCGACAGCGTGCGCCAAGACTGGAGCAACCAGCCATACTTCTCGTTGTATAAGGACAATTACTTCGTGATTGGTCCGCCGCTGTTCTATGGCAAACCGAATAGGCATAACACTGATGTGAAGTTCCAAATCTCGGTGCAGCAGCGCCTCACCAATGCCACCCTGCCCGGCGGCACTTACCTCTATCTCTTCTACAGCCAAAAGTGCTTCTGGAACGTGCTGGAAGAGTCGTTGCCCATGACCGACCTCAACTTCAACCCCGGCATCGGCATCTGCAAGCCTCTGTTTGTGAAGAACCGCTACATCGGCAAGCTCTCCATGATGATTGAGCACGAAAGCAACGGCAAGGACAGCATCGCATCGCGCTCGTGGAACAAAATTTCCTTCGCCGGCAACATCATGCTCACCCCCAACATCAACGTGGCCGCAAAATTCTGGATACCCATCATCGATGGCGAGAACAATAAGGACATCCTCAAATACTGCGGCATCTGCCAAGCGTCGGCTCAGTACGTGTCGGACAACCGCCGCTTCTCGGCCGGCCTCACCTTGGTCAAGCGCGAAGGCTGGGACATGAGCTACAACACCATCGTGGAGCTCGCCTATCGCTTCACACCCAAGGAGAATCAGTGCATCTTCCTCCAGTACTATAACGGCTACGGCGAAGGCCTGCTCGACTACAAAGTGTTCAAATCACAAATCCGCATAGGTATCGTAATCCGACCAAAACTCTTTAGCGACTTTTAACTATGAAACGAATTTTCTCCACTCTTATGGTGCTCGCCACCATCCTTATGTGCGTATCTCTCACCGCTTGTTCCGACGATGACCCCGAATACGTGAATGTGTCGGGCGTATGGTATGAAGGCACCATCACCTCCGAGAGCGTGTACGACTACACCGAATACACCCTGCGCTCTGATGCCTCGCTCATCATCCTGCACACTGTGGCCAACGGCTCCGCCCCCGCCACCACTCAGCAGATGGGCAGCTGGGGCACCGATGGCGACAAGATTGTGCTCATCCCCATGGGTCAATCATCCTACGCTTACACCTTGAAAGAGTACACCCGCACGCGCCTCACCCTCGAGCGCAACGGTGCCACCGTCTACTGGTACTCCTCCCCCTCCTCTCTTCGACAGTAAACCGTATTCTTTATATGCCGCATCAAAAAAGGGACGCATTGCGTCCCTTTTTTGATAGGTATTGAGGTGAGTTAGTAGGCGATTTTGGCGGCGCGGCCGTCGGCGATGAGCACGGCGATGCCGTGGCCGGCGGGCAGGGCGATGCTTTGGCCGCGGCCGGCGGCGATGGTGCGGCCGCAGATATCGACTACGGTGATGGATTGAGCGTCAAAGTTGAGGGTGGCAAGGCCGTTGGCCACGGTAACTTGCAGGTTATCAGCGCGTTGGGCGGTCAGGTCGATAGTGCTGCCGAAGTCGGAGTAGACTTGTTCCACCTTCATGGAGATGGTCACGGCGGCATTCTTGGCCACATCGGGGGTTATGGCTATTGAGCTGAGTTCCACCGGGTAGATGCCGGCATCGCAGGGGTCGAGGGCAGTCAACGGCACAAAGAGGGTGGTGGCTTCGAGTGGCAGGTTGTCGAAGGTCACGGACGTTTGCAGCGGCGAGTTGGCCGGCAAAAGGTTCACCACCACCTTGGCGATTTGGGAGCCGGCGGGGTCGAAAGCGATTTCAAAGCCTTCGGGGCAGCCGTAGGTGACGGCTTTGGAGCGGATGGTGAGCTTCGGGCCGCGGGTGGAGGTGACGGTGAAGCCCACGTTGAGCAGATCGCCGTCGGCGGCCACGGTCACGTCGCCGAGGCCGGTTTTAGTTACTTCCCAGCTCTCAACGGCTTCGGGGAGGTAGGGGCACGAACGCGATACCTCGGAATTCTCCACCACAATGGTCTGAGCCACAGCAGTTTCGCCCACGGTGCCATTTACCACCACGGTGCCGTTGGCCACAGCGTACACGGTGCCTTGGTCGTCGACAGTGGCCACGTCAGTGTTCTCGCTCACCCAGGTCAGCGCGGCCGGAAACAGGGGCACGATGTTGTCGCCCACTTCTTGATACAGGGCGATGGAGTAGGGGTGATTGTTGTCGATGATAACGGAAGGGTATGTGAGGGTAACATTCTTAGCTTCAGCCACTTCCACGGGCACGGTGGCCGAGGTAGCGCCTTCAAACGAGGCCGTCAGCGCGTGCATGCCCCGGCCGGTGACGTAGAGCGTTTGGCCGTCGATGATTTCGCCCAACTCCTTTGGGTTTAACTAAGAAATATTTAAAATCTGTAACAATG
>JBJEKG010000262.1:0-7956 GCA_051878535.1 Muribaculaceae bacterium | reverse complement strand
GCAAATCTGCTGAACATAGAAGCCGGGCTCACCAACGAGCTCTTCGGCGAAATGCTTGAAATTGAGGAGGATATAGAGTATGGGTGCTGATTTCTTCGTTAAAAAATGCCAGACCAAAAACGTCACCGCTGAAGAGTTTGGCATCTGCGACCATGCCCACGGCACACCGGCCTTCGTCAGCTACGAACGCCCGCGCGAATGGATTGCCCACATCACCAACCTCACCGGCCGTCCGGTCAACTTCACCGCTGTGGACAACTGTGTGGACCTGCGCCGACCTGACGGCTCGCGCGACTTCCGCTGCGATGCCATGCTCACCTCGGCCACCCACATCGTGTTCATCGAGCTCAAGGAGCAGCGCCACAAATGGGTGCGCCACGCTGTCGAAGACCAGCTGCAAACCACCATCGACCACTTCAAAGCCTCCTACGACATCTCGCGCTACCGCCACAAGCTCGCCTTCGCCTGCAACCGCCTCCACCCCAACTTCCAGTGCTCGCGCATGCAATACCTCCAAGACTTCTGGAACCGCAACCACGTGCGCCTCTCCCTCTCCAATCACATCATCCTCCGCTAACCGAAGCCCACTCGCTGTGCCATCGGCTTTGAGTCCTGTGACGAGGCGGAAGCCGAGCAGCATTGCTACCGCCGCACTTCCGGATGGAACGAGTCGATATGCCGGCGCTTTTTCTCGTCGAGAATCTCGTCGATGGCGATGAGGATGCCGCTCTCCTCCACGTTGCCGAATTCATCGTTGATGGCCGTGCCAAACATGCGCATCGTCGGCGACAGACCCATGTAGGCATTCACCAGCGGCGGAATGTTGCAGCCGTAAGCGCGCACGTGGGTGTTCAAAATGGCGTAATCCTCCTTGAAAGTGGTACCGTTGAAGATGGCCGCCATCTCGTTGACGTCGGTCTTCAGCGCCAACGGCTGACGCGCGGTCACCAACCGCTCGCGGTCGGGAAAGTGCTTGTGCAGAAAGTACAGAATCAAATCGCGGCAGCACTCGGTGTAGTTGGGATACATGGTCACCTTACCGAACAGGTACTTAATCTCGGGATGCAACACCGTGAGCGAGCCCAAGCCGTCCCACAGGTTGTCCAAGGTAAACAGCGCTTTCGCTCCGGCGCGCGATGACTGATACTCCGGCCGCACGAACGACCGCCCCAACTCGATGGTATACGGCAGGTAGTCGCGCAGGAAACGTTCGGAGAAGTCGAACATGTGGCTGGTGGCGATGCGCGGCCGACCCTGCTGGTCCATGCGGATGTCCTTGCCGCAGATGAAGCGGTAGCCGCCCAAAATCAGTTTGCTCTCGGGGTCCCACACTATCAACTGGCTACACGGCGGCTCCATCGTGTCGTAAAAGTCGATGTCGCAGTCCTTGCCCGTGCCGCCGCCGGCCAACCGGAAGGCAATCTCGCGCAAACGGCCCAACTCGCGCATCACGTTGGGCGAATTGTTGGCGTCCACCACATATATTTCATTGCCACCCTTGCAGGTGGTGCGTAAAAAACGTTCGGAATTCAGTTCGGCCTCAATCAATTCCTGAGACACCGGTTCTATAATCGGTTGATTCATTGCTGTTTATCTGAAGAGTCATTGGCCAACGCGTCGCTCAGCGAGCGCACTGCCGCTGCTGCCGCGCGCGCATCGGTCGGAAGGGTTGACGGCTCAACCGCCGAGCCGCATACTATCGTGAAAGTCTTGCCCCGCGAACGGAATATCTCGCTCGGAAGCTGCACCATTTCCAAGTTGAAAGGTATGTGTAATCGCTTGCGCCACAGCGCCGTGCGATAAAATTTCATCGAATTGCGAGCCTCGAAATGCAGCGGCACAATCGTGCGACCATATTGGCGCGATTTCAGCACGAACATCTTGTTCCACTCCAAATCCTGCACGCGACCGCCAATCAGGCGCGAGCATAGTCCCGCGGGGAACACCAACACGGGTCGGTCGCCGGCCATGGCCGCGTCGACCGCTTCCACCGCCGCGCGCGACTGGCCGCCGTGCTTGTTGATGGGCACGAACACCTCGCCCAGCGGCTCCACCGCCATCAGTAAATCGTTCACTACAAACAGCGGCTCGCAGCCATAGCGCCGCGCCACCGCATCAATCAGTGCCATGCCGTCCAACCCGCCCAAGGGGTGGTTCGACACAATGGTCACGCGCCGATTCTCCGCCGACGGCAAGCGCTCCTCGCCCACGAGGTTCACCGTGATGCCGAGGTGCTCAAGCACAGCCCGGCAGAAGGCCGACCCGCGCCGCGGATGCACTTCCTCCAGCATCGCATTCATCTCGTCTTGGCAAATCACCCGCTCGAGCCAGCGCACAATCCAACGAGGCACTTTGCGGCGCAACCGCGCGCGCAAAACGCCCTCCAAATCGATGCGAATAGGCTGTTTCGGACTATTTTGGCTGTCGTTTTTCATTTCCGACTGCAAATTTATCAAATTTATTTGTTAGAACAGCAAAAATTCAGTAAAAATTCTGTAAATTTGCACTATGAAACACTCACGAAGGTCTAAATGTGCACGTTTGGGATTTACGTGTGCAATATTGATAGGCTTAGTAACCGCCGGATGGTTGCTATGGCCCGTACCTTCGTCTTTCGGTGTAAAATTGATGGTGACAGTGTTGCCGTTAGCGGCGTGTTTATTATGCAAATATTACACACTTCGCGACGTAAACGGCAGCGAGTACATCCTGTTGGCGGCATGGGCCACCGTCACCTTAGGCATCATCTGCAACGGCTGGTACTACACTACCGCCATGGGCGGCACCGTGGCCGACCCCATGTTCGCCAACTTCGATTCGATACGCGATTGGAACGATGCCTCGGCCCTAATTGCCGGCGAACGGCCCTTGGCCACCTACGGTTATATGGTGGGGGTGCTGCGGCTGATTTGCGACGACGTTATGTTCGTGCTCGGTTTCAACGTGGCGTGCTACCTGCTCACCATCGTGCTCATCGGCCGCATAACCAGCGAGCTTACCGCCGACAAGCGCACCGTGATAATTTCCATGCTCATGACCGCAATGATAGCCTACCTGTGGGCGCAAGCCACCACGGTTATCAAGGACGCACCGGTAGCTCTATGTATGGCCGTACTGACGTTGCTGATGGTTCGTATGCGCCACCGCAAGAGCCACACGTGGGAATACGCCATCGGCATCGTGGCGCTCATGGTCTTGGCCTTCATCCGCATCAACGCCATGTTTATGGTGGCGCTCATGGCCGTGGTGATGAGCTTCGGGCGCGGCGAAAGCAAGGCGCCGGCGGTAGCCCTAATCTTACCGGCTTGCATCGCCGCCTATTTCATCGCAAAGTCCGCAGGTGTCCACACGCCCTCGCCCGTAGGGCTAATTGCCGTAGCGCCCAATGCCGACGCAGTCATGGCCGACCGCCACACCGCCCCGTGGGACAATATGCTTGGGGGCGACTACACCGCCTTACCTTTCTACATGAAGCTGCTGTGGCTACCGGCCTCGGTGGTGCTCCAGTTCCTGCTGCCCTTCCCGTGGAATTTCGAGAGCGCCTACATTTTCGGCCCGGCCAAAGTCATCTCCCGCATCGGCTTGGTGTGGTACTACTGCGGCGCACTGCTACTGTGGTGGCTCGTGGCGAAGTGGCGCCAAGCTTCCTCCACCGTCCGCCGCGTGGTGGCCTGCGGGGTAATCCTCACAATCATAACTGCTTACTTAAACTCCGGCCGTGCATCGCGCTACTGTTTAGCATATCTGCCAATGCTCCTCCCGGCCTCGGCAATGGCCTGCAAATACCTGCGCCAACCGAGCTTGCGCCGTTGGCTTATCATATTCACTGTGCTACTTATCACAGCCCTACTAATCTGCTACCATTTACACAAACCATGGATTTAAAAGTATCAATAGTCACCGTCACCTACAACGAAGCCGATGTGTTGCCCTTTGCCCTTGACAGCGTCAAGCATCAAACCTACCGCAACATCGAGCACATCGTGGTCAATGGCAACAGCCCCGACCACACCGAGGCCGTGGTGGCTAAATACCCTAATATAACTCTGCTCAACCGCGAACCTCGCGGTGTGTACGACGCCCTCAACTTCGGTCTTAGCCACTGCACCGGCGAAATCGTGGGTTTCGTCCACGGCAACGACGCCATCGCTTCCGACAACGTTATCTCCCTCGTTGTCAAGGAGTTTGCTGCCGACCCTGACCTCGACTTCGTTTATGGCGACATGCAATACATCGCCCCTATCACCCACCGCCGCGGACGTATCTACCACGCCGACCGATTCGTCCCCTCCCAGCTTCTCGGCGGCATGGCACCACCTCATCCCACCCTCTACATGCGCCGCTCCGTGGCCCAGCGAATCGGCTCGTACAACACCGACTTCCGCAACGCCGCCGACTTCGAGATGTGGATTCGCCTGTTCCGCGATAAGTCGCTCAAATACAAGTATATACCCGAACTTATCGCCGAAATGACCACCGGCGGTCGCTCCACCCGCTGGCGTGCGCGCCTGTTCTACAACAACATCGAAAAACTCCGCGCCCTGCGCCTCAACAACCTTCCGGCCAACCCCATCCGCTTGGCAATGAAGTACGTGTACGTGGTGCGCGACGCATTCTCCGATATTTTCAATGGATAAAGCTAAGAAACTGTATATCTATGCCCCCGATGGCGAGTTCCTCCGCCCGTATATCGAGCGCGAACTGCCTGATTGTGAATTGGTTGACACGCCCGACGGTGCCGACTACACCTGCGCCATCCTCAGCCTCGAAACCCCAACGCCCGCCAACTGCTCCATGGTGCTCCGCTGCCCATACATCGTTGGCACGGGCATGGTCGGCATCCCAATGGTCTTCGCTCGGCGCATCGCGCGCGGCACCTTCTGCCACATCAAGGGCAACGAATCGCGCATCTCGCTTATCCACGCAGTGGATGTGGCCGTAGCCGTGCGCTTAACTCTCGGTCAATCAGGCCAATACGTCATCACCGACGGCGTCAGTCACACCATCCACGACTTCGCCGAAGCCCTCGCTTGGCGCATCGACCAAAAGCGCATCCTCACCTTCAACCACTTCTGGGCACGATGGCTCATCGGCCTCGAAATGATGAAGTTCATCATCACCGACCACATCGCCGACGGCTCCGCATTCGCCGAGCGATTCAACTTCCAACCCAACAACGTGTGCGAGTACCTCCGCACACACGTCTACGACGATGAAAGCCTCTGATTTTCTTTCACTTACAGGGCAATCGCTCAAGGCCGTGGCCAAGATGCTCATCCAGTCGCGACCGGTGAAACGCTGCGCCGACCGCGCCACGCAGCCGGAGCTCATCGTGTTGGCCAACGGCCCTTCGCTCAACCAAACCATCGCCGACCACGCCGACCGATTGGCTGCCACGCCTACCTTGGCCGTCAACTTTATGGCCAACGCGCCTCAGTTTCAGCAACTAAAGCCACGCTACTACGTGTTGGCCGACCCGCACTTCTTCCTTGGCCTCGAACACGAAAACGTCAAGAGCCTATGGGCCAACATTGCTGCCGTCAACTGGCCGTTGACGCTCTTCGTGCCGCGCACTCGCCTCAAAATCGCTCGCAAACAACTGGGTGACAGTCAAGTACACATTGCCACCTACAACTTCGTCGGCATCGAAGGCTTCGCATGGCTCGAGCGCCTCGCCTTCAAACACGGTTGGGCCATGCCGCGTCCGCGCAACGTCCTCATTCCCGCGCTAATGGCTGCTATATCAGCAGGTTACACTCGCATTTACATCACCGGCGCCGACCACTCCTGGATGGAAACCATCCGCGTCACCGACGACAACCGCGTCGTCTCCATCCAACCCCACTTCTACACCGATTCCAAAGCCGAACAGCTGCGCAGCGCCACCGAATACCGCGGCTACCGCCTCCACCAAATTCTCGACAGTTTCCGCATCGCCTTCGAAAGCTACCACCACCTCCAGCGCTTCGCCCTCAGCCAACACATCACCCTGCTGAACGCCACCCCCAGCTCCTATATCGACGCCTTCCCCCGCGCCACCCTGTAGCACCACAGCCCAACACCCGCCGGCTATGCAGAAGCGAGGTCAGAAATCGCGAACGACGCGAACGCAACTGAAGTAGTCTGTGTAATAGTCTCCTACATTTCCATTGCTAAGGTAAAAATAGGATGCACGATTTCTATACAACCCATCATCGGCCCAATAAAAATAATTATTATCGCCGCCAAAGGTTTCCAAAGCGGAGTTAACATTCTTATACTGCTTTGCCATATCTTCACCTTCTCTTCTTGTGGGCAAACGCCAACCATCGGTCATTTTACTTACCAATTCGTAGGCCTCGTTCCACGTGAAATATTTCGGGTCTTCCCATCGATATCCATGCCCGTGACGTTCCATAGTTAGTTTGACTATAAACTTTCTACGCGTATAATTTATTACTAATCCCAATTTGGTAATTCGACCTTTTATAGCATCTCCAAGTTCATTCCATTCGCTTTGACTTATATAGCATGTATCACCGTTGTAATGGGCTTGCAGATCGAGATTGCGTGGCGTGGTGCGGAATTGAGCATATTCCGTACCTTGACATTCTTCCGAATCTTCTGAATTTGATTCTTCACTTAAGCCGCTTAAACCAATCACCACTGCAATAATAACAGCTACAACTATTCCAACAGCGACCAGCTCGAGCCATTTTTTGCGAGGCTTGCTAAAATCGACAGCGTATGTAGAAGGGAATTGAGGTGTCACTTCACTTTGCCGAAAAGGAGTATCGGAGACCGGTTTGTCAGAGTGGTGGACAATGGTTGGGGTCTGAGCCTGCGGCTCCATTCGCACGGTTGATCGGGAAATTGGTGTGGGCTTAGTTTGAGGAGTGGGCTTGGGTGCCGGTTGGAAGAGAGAGCGAGTGAGCACGGAGGCATCGGCAGGGCGTGATTTGGGTCGGTACTCCATTGCCTTGAGCAACACATTGACCACCGTTGGATCAACTCCGAGAGATAGAAGCTCATCGCAAAGGGCATCGAGGTCGAGGTCAGCCGCGGCTGTAGGAGCATGTCCTGTGAGGCAGAAACAGATAGTAGCCGCAAGCGCATATACATCGGCGGTGGGTGCAAACTGTTTCAAGCCGGCATATTGTTCCATTGGCGCGTAGCCGGGTGTGTAGCCACCGGCAGCAAGGGTGGAAGTAGCCTCGCCTTGACCGTCGTAGTGTTTGGCCAGACCGAAGTCGATGAGTACCGGGCGCAGGCCCTGCTTGTCGGTCATCACCATAATGTTCAGTGGTTTTATGTCGTAGTGAGCCACGCGGTTGCGATGCAACATCGCCACAGCCTCACAGATCGGTTGCATTAGCGCTGTGGTCTCAACCCACGACAGTCGCCCGCCATGAGTCTTGACGTAATCAGCAAGAGAACCCCCATCAAGATATTCCATCACATAGTAAGCAGTGCCATTAGCTTCGAACACTTCGTCCACATTCACAATATTGCGGTGGTCGATGCCAAGGCGTTGCAGACGTTGGGCTTCACTTAGGAATGCTCGTTTGGAGCCCTCGACCTCCTTTGAGGCTGATTGCAAGAATCGCACATGGTTGGAGGTTGCCTCGCGCTCGCACAACATTTGTAGGAAGTGTTCCTTGAGTGCAAAGTGTGCCGTATAGCTAAGCTTACCCATTTTCAACTCAGTATCAACCAAATACGTGATGCCGAAACCGCCTTGTCCCAATACACTTTGGACGGTATACGAACGTTGGCTACTGCTAACCACTGTGCCGGGAGGAAGCGCAAAAGTACTCATATAAAAAATTAGTTGGCTTTTGATGAAGGGAATGATTTATGAGTCAAAGTTAGCGAAAATATCGCATTTGGCAAAATTATTAGCGATAAAAATTACTCCATTCTCACGGCTCTTTCATTTAAAATTTGAAATAAAAACAAAGAACTAAAAGACGAATT
>JBJEKG010000261.1:0-7965 GCA_051878535.1 Muribaculaceae bacterium | reverse complement strand
TTCTGCTCGGAGATGTTCATACGCATCATGTCGCGACCGTCGAACAGGATTTCTCCCTCTTCGGGACGCAACAGACCCACTAACGATTTCATCAACACGGTCTTACCGGAGCCGCTCTGGCCGATAATAAGATTGGTTTTGCCGGGGTAGAATTCAGCGCTCACGTTGTGCAACACGGTGCGACCGTCGAACGACTTGGTTACATTCTTTACTTCGATCATTGCAGCATGAGTTTAGTGAGGATGACGTCGAAAAACAGGATGAGGATGGAGCTGGCCACCACGCCGTTGGTGGAAGCCTTGCCCACGTCGAGCGCGCCACCCTTTACATGGTAGCCGAAGAAGGCGGTGGTGGTGACGATGATGAACGCGAACACTAACGACTTAATCAATCCGTACCACACGTACCATTCTTGGAACAGCGCCTGCAGACCGTAGACGTAGCGCGAGATGGTGAAGATATCGGTGAATACGGCCACGAGGTAGCCACCCACCAATGCTGTGGTCATCGACAGGATGCCTAACACCGGCATGAAAGCCACGAAGCCCACAATCTTGGGCAGTACCAAGAAGTTAGCGGAGTTCACGCCCATAATTTCAAGGGCGTCGATTTGCTCGGTGACACGCATGGTGCCTATCTCCGAAGCGATGTTCGAGCCGACCTTACCCGCGAGAATCAAGCACAGAATGGAGTTGGAGAACTCCAGCAGCACAATCTCGCGCGTGGCCAAGCCCACAGTGTATGCCGGAATCAGCGGCGACATGATATTCAACTGCATCTGGATAGCGCACACAGCGCCAATGAAGATGCTGATTACAATCACAAGTGGAATGGAATCCAAGCCGAGCTTGGAAATCTCGGCGATGGTGCGGCGAGCCATCACGCCCCACCTATCGGGCAGGGAGAACACTCGCTTCATAAACAAGCAATATTGGCCAAAAGTGGCTAAAGAATCGGTGATAATCATCTTTTTTAGTTAGTAGATTGCAAAGTTACTAAAAAAAAGCCAAACCACACGCCTTTGCGGCCAAATTTCTCCAAAATCGCCAAGATTTTAGCCAAATTACCCAATTCAGCCGACCTTTTCAATTCAACATGGGGAAATGACCGGGCGGCGGCTTGCGTATGTCATTTATTATTCGTTACTTTGCAGTCGATTTGTGAAAAATGCCTGTCAAGTATATATAATTAAGGTGTAATGCCTGTGTTTTGAATATGCGAGTCTACAATTTCGATGTGGTGGTGGACCGCCACCACACCAATGCCACCAAAATAGAAGAAATGGAGCACAAATTCGGTCGCCACGATTTGTTGCCCCTTTGGATAGCGGACATGGATTTCGAAGCATGTCCGTGCATCATCGATGCGCTGCGGCGCCGCTTGGACCATGCCGTGTTGGGCTACACCTCGGCCCCGGCTGAGTTCTGGCAAAGCATCACCGGATGGTTGCACCGCCGCCACCGGTGGGAGGTGCAACCCGCCGAGGTCACCTTCATGCCCGGACTGAAGAAAGCGCTCAGCTTGTGCGTGAACTACTTCAGTCGCCCGGGCGATGGCGTGGTGATTCAGCCGCCGGTGTATCACTCGTTCCGCAGCGTGATTGAGGGTAATGGCCGCAGGGTGCTGACCAATCCCCTCACCATGCATTCGGCGGGAGCTTACGCCATGGACTTCGCGCAGTTGGAAGTGATGATGCAGACCGAGCGTCCCGCCATGATGATTGTGTGCAACCCGCACAACCCCATCGGGTTGCAGTGGGATGCAGCTACCTTGCAAAGGGTGGCCGCACTGTGCCGCGCTCACAACGTGGTGCTCGTGTCGGATGAAATCTACGGCGATATGATGCTCGCAGGGTGCAAGCACGTGCCCACCGCCTCGGTGTCGGAGGATGCCGAGGCCGTCACCGTCACCTTGGGTGCACCATCGAAGACGTTCAACATCCCCGGGATAGTAAGCGCGTGGACGGTGGTGAAATCGTCTGCGTTGCGCGAGCCGTTCTTCAACTGGTTGAGCGCCAGCGAGTTCAACACGCCGCCCATCGCCGCTATGGTGGCCACGCAAGCCGCCTACGACTGCGGCGAGCCGTGGTTGGACCAAGCGCTGGAATACCTGCAAACCAACGTGGACTTCGCCGCCGACTTCCTTGCGCGCGAACTGCCGCAGGTGCAGATGTATCGGCCGCAGGCCTCGTTCGCCATCTGGCTCGATTTCCGCAAACTCCGGTTGCCGCAAGACGAGTTGGTGAAGCGGCTGATTTGCCGCGGACGGTTGGCGCTGAGCGACGGCGCATCGTTCGGCGCCGAGGGGGCAGGATTTATGCGCATGAACGTGGGTGTGCCGCGGGTGATTTTGGCCGAAGGCTTGCGCCGACTGAAGCTGGCCGTGGCCGCACCGCAAGCCGGCGACTGCAACCTCTCCGCCGCGATTCCGTTTGTGGTGATGCAAGGCTTGGGCAACAAGTTCGTGTTCATCGACTGCATGCAGCGGCCGATTGCCAATCTGTCGGCCTTGGCCTTGGAGATGAGCCGCCGCCACACCGGCTTCGACACCGACGGCATCATCGTCATCCTGCCGAGCGCCGTGGCCGACTGCCGTATGCGCATCTTCAACGCCGATGGCACCGAGGCGCAGATGTGCGGCAACGGCATCCGCTGCGTGGCTAAATATGTGTACGACAACCACATAGCCACTCGTCGCGAGCTGACCGTGGAGACCCTCAGCGGGGTGAAGCACCTATGCGTGCACACCGGTGTGGACGGTATGGTCGACAGCGTCACCGTCGACATGGGGCGGCCGCAAACCGCCCCCGCGGCCGTGCCGGTGAGCTTCGCCGGAGCGCGGATGCTGGACGAGCCGGTACCCGTGGCCGACGCGCACGTGCGCCTCACCGCCGTGTCGATGGGCAACCCCCACGGCATCGTTTTCGTGGATAATTTTACCGACGAAATGGTGCACCAACTCGGTCCGCAGCTCGAACATCATCCCATCTGGCCCGAACGCGCCAATATCGAATTCGCCCGCGTGGATGCCTCCGACACCCTGTCGGTGCGCACCTGGGAACGCGGCGCCGGCGAGACAATGGCTTGCGGCACAGGCGCTTGCGCCGCAGCCGTGGCAGCCGTGCTCACCTCCCGCGCCAACTGGCCGCTGACCGTGCGCTTAGTGGGCGGCAACCTCCACATCGACCGCGACGCAGCCACCGACCACATCCTGATGACCGGCCCCGCCGTCACCCTCTACTGCGGCACCTACTACCCCACCCATCCCGAAATTGACCCGAATGATGATGCCGAGGTGTATCGTTACTTGGTATCCACTCGTCCCGATGGGCAGGAAATCATTGAGGGCAAAGAGAAGGAAGATTTCGAAGCGTGGCTTAACAGCAAACGCCACAAATGACCATTTTGCGGAATTGTGACGGTATTTGTTGAAATTTTTTTGGCAGTTCGGCGAATTATTTGTAACTTCGTGGTTGATTTATCAACCTCCATCCATTAAGCTATGATTATAATCGGTATCGCCGGGGGCACCGGCAGTGGTAAAACCACCGTAGTCAACAAGATACTCACCGGCTTTCCCGCCGGCGAAGTGGCCGTCATTCCGCAAGATTCGTATTACAAAGATTCGAGCCACATCCCGATGGAGGAGCGCAGCAAAATCAACTTCGACGAGCCGGCGGCCATCGAGTGGTCGCTGTTGGTGGAGCACCTCAAGCAGTTGCGCGAGGGCAAAACCATCCAAATGCCCACGTACTCGTATCTGACCTGCACGCGCCAGCCGGAGACGGTGGAAGTGGCGCCGTCGGACGTGGTGATTGTCGAAGGCATTTTGGTGCTCACCGAGAAGCAGATGCGCGACATGATGGACATCAAAGTGTTTGTGGACGCTGATGCCGACGACCGCCTCATCCGCGTCATCGCTCGCGACTGCATCGAGCGCGGCCGCACCCCGCAGATGGTCATCGACCGCTACCAAGACGTGCTCAAGCCTATGCACAGTCAGTATATCGAGCCGTGCAAGCAGTTTGCCGACCTCATCGTGCCCCAAGGCGGCTCCAACATCGTGGCTATCAACATTTTGACCGATTTCATCGAAAGCCGCCTGCGCAAGGCTAAACGCGATTGACCATGGCTATATCGTTCAACTTCACTCGTCGCCGCGAAGACACCGAGCAGACGCCCAACCCATTTGAATTAGTCGAACCCAAGGCCGCCGAGGAGCGCCAATTTTATCAGGAAGTACCTGAAGGCGAGCCGGTTGACGAGCCGCAGGACGACGCGGCCGTCGAGCCCGAAACCGACGGTCCGATGGTGCTGCGCACCGACAACTTGGTCAAGAAGTACGGCAAGCGTACCGTGGCCAACCACGTGTCGATCGAAGTCACCCAAGGCGAAATCGTGGGCTTGCTCGGCCCCAACGGCGCGGGCAAAACCACCACCTTCTACATGACCACCGGCCTCATCACCCCCAATGAAGGCCGTATCTTCCTCAACAACAAGGATATAACCAAATACCCCGTGTACCGCCGTGCACGTGCCGGCATCGGCTACTTGGCGCAAGAAGCGTCGGTCTTCCGCAAAATGACCGTGGAAGACAACATCCGTAGCGTGCTCCAACTCACCCCCACCACCCGCGAATACCAGCGCGAGAAGCTCGAAAGCCTCATTGCCGAATTCCGCCTCGAAAAAGTGCGCAAGAACATGGGCGACTCGCTCTCCGGCGGTGAACGACGCCGCACGGAGATAGCCCGTTGCTTGGCCATCAACCCCAAATTTATCATGCTCGACGAACCCTTCGCCGGTGTTGACCCCATCGCCGTGGAAGACATCCAAGAAGTGGTTTACCGCCTGAAAGAGAAGAATATAGGCATCCTCATCACCGACCACAACGCGCCCCAAGTGCTCTCCATCACCGACCGCGCCTACATGCTCTTCGAAGGCCGCATCCTCTTCCAAGGCACCTCGGAGGAGCTCGCCGAAAACCCCATCGTCCGCCAGAAATACCTCGGCTCCTCCTTCATCTTCACCCGCAAAAAGTTCGAGTAGTCCCCGCGATTGATACCAAGATGACTAAGCAAGAGCTATTAAAAAGGATTCAAGATATTGAATGGGATGATTTTGAAGTAAAAGCTGCAAAAGCAGATTTACCAAAGAACATCTGGGAGACTGTTAGCGCTTTTTCCAACTGTTCAGGTGGTTGGATTGTTCTTGGCATTAAACAGATTGGAGCTACTTTTGAAATATCCGGAGTAGATAATGTTGAAAAATTAGAACAAGATTTTTTTGGCACACTCCGCTCAAAGAAGTTTAATGTACCTCTATTTGCTAAAGCTACAATATATAATATCGACGGAAAAAGAGTCTTGGCATTTTATATCCCATCGTCTGAATTTAAGCCGGTCTATTTTGGGAGGCTTGAGAACACTTACCTTCGAATGGGAAGTGGTGACCAAAGAGCGACACAGCAAGAAGTAATGTCTATGATTCGGGATCAGTCTTTTGGAATTCAATCACAAAAAGCCATTCCCGGGACGGATATTGATATGCTTAGTCAAGATGCACTGCATGACTTTCGTGGTGAAGTTCGCCACTGGGGTTTGGTGCCTCATTTGGATAACCTTGCGGATGAGGATTTTTGCAAAGGTGTCGGCATTACAGATCACACTGGTGCATTAACCTATGGGGGCCTTATTATGTTTGGAAAGAATCCGTTTACCCTCAATTATGTTCCGACATTTTGCTCTGACTATGTTGAAATTCCCGGAACATATTCAGAGGGGATGATTAACAAATACGTTTATCGTATTCCCGAACAGCAAAATCTCTGGGAAGCAAGTCGAACGATTCTACGAAGAATACGCACACTTGTTAACACACCTATGAAGGGACTCAACGAGTCCGGACAGTTAGTAGAAGATCTATCTGAATATGCAATCCTGCGTGAGGCTATGGTAAATCAAATGGCTCATGCAGACCACTTTAGCACTCGACGTAGTTGTATTCGCGTTTTTGACGATTGCATCGTATTTTTTAATCCCGGTGGAATGCCAATGCCTCTTGAGATTATTGAAAAGTCGTTTGAATCCCAGCCACGCAATCCTATCCTTTCAAAATTGTTTAGGCTCGCTCATTTGTCAGAGAGCCTTGGCTATGGGCTGCATAAATTGAAGCAATGGAATGCTGTTACAGGACAAACAATGCAGATTGATTCGACATCCAGCTCGGTTAAAGTCGTATTTAAACTTGGGAGAATCAGCGCTGACACAAAAGATGTCGGTGAAAATGTCGGTGAAAATGTCGGTGAAAATGTCGGTAAAAATGTCAGTAAAAAAATTGCTACCCGACGGCAACAGATTATTCAATTAATAACAAATAACCCCAAAATTACACGAGCGGAAATAGCATTAGCAGTTGGTGTATCAATCAAAACCATCGAAAGAGATATAGCAACTCTTTCTGAGATAGTGTCATACACTGGCTCACAAGTAGATGGCTATTGGACTATTAAGGAATAAATGTTATATATCAGTTACATCGTCCTTTTTAAGCGACATTTTAAGCGACATTTTAAGCGACATTTTAAGCGACATTTTAAGCGACATTTTTGTGATAATGTCGCTTCCACCGACCCGCTCTCCACTTTTGCCTCGATGCAATAAATGGCGGGGTGGTGCGTTTATATATTGTTAAGATATATAATGATGAGAATACGCTTTTTTCTATTGATAGGCGCGTTGATGGTCGCGCTCGGTGCGTGGGCCGACAACGTGAAGATTACCGGTATGGTAACTGATGAGAACAACGAGCCGCTGGAGTTCGTGTCGATTCGCATCGGCGGCACCATGACCGGCGCCACCTCCGGCCTCGACGGCAAGTATGAATTGAACGTGGCCGCGGCCGACACCATCAAGGTCATCTTCACCTGCATCGGCTACGATGATGCCGTGCGTCATTTGATTGACCCCAAAGGCGCAGTGACCGTGAATGTGAAAATGTTGCCCAAGACTTACACGCTCCAAGGTGTGGAAGTCACTGATTATCAGCGCCAACTGAATCAAGTGCAAACCATCTCTACCGAGGCAACAAGCTTGGCGCCCAACGTGTCGGGCAATGCCATCGAGGGCTTGGTGGCCACGCAAGCGGGCGTGACTTCGGCCAACGAGATGTCGAGCCAATACAACGTGCGCGGCGGCACTTACGACGAGAACTTGGTGTATATCAACGGCGTGGAGGTCTATCGCCCACAGTTGGTGTCCTCCGGCCAGCAGGAGGGGTTGAGCGTTATCAACCCCGACATGGTCAACTCCGTGCAGTTCTCCACCGGCGGCTTCTCGGCGCAGTACGGCGACAAGATGTCGAGTGTGCTCGACATCACCTACCGCCAGCCGCAAGCGTTCGAGGGCTCGGCCTCGCTGTCGCTGTTAGGCGGCAGCTTCTCCATCGGCACCTCGTCGAACCGCTTCACACAGTTGCACGGGTTGCGCTACAAAAGCAATTCGTCGTTGCTGTCGTCGATGGACGACAAAGGCGAGTACGACCCGCGATTTTTCGACTACCAAACATATCTTACCTTCAAGATTAACAGCAAGTTAAGTGCCTCGTTCTTGGGCAACGTGGCCATTAACAACTACAAGTTCATCCCCGAAAACCGCACCACCAACTTCGGCACGAGCACCGATGCCAAGCAGTTTAAGGTGTACTTCGACGGCCAGGAGAACGACAAGTTTGAGACGTGGTTCGGTGCGCTCAACCTCGACTACGTCCACTCGCGCAGCGCTCGCTACTCGCTGTTGGCCTCCGGCTTCCTCACCAACGAATTGGTGGCCTACGACATCTCGGGCGAGTACTGGCTCGACCAAGCCGGCACCAACGGCTCGCAGAACACCGACGGCATCGGCGGCGAGTTGGGCGGGGGCCGTTACCACGAGCACTCGCGCAACCGCCTGCGCGCCTCCGTTGTCAGCGT
>JBJEKG010000260.1:0-7970 GCA_051878535.1 Muribaculaceae bacterium | reverse complement strand
GAGCGGCTGCGGCTCTTGCCTTTCTTGAGGAAGAAGCTCACGGTCATCGGAATCATGGGCCACACGCACGGGGTGAGCAGAGCCACCAAGCCGCCCAAGAAGCCCAGACCGAGGATTACCCACCAGGGCGAATCGGCTTCCGGTTCGTTGGCGTCGGCTGCTGCTTCCATGTCGACGGGCGCCCACAGGTCGCTCTCAACCACCGGAGCTTCAGGCAATTCCTCCACCAGCTCGTCAACTACGGGCGCTTCCGGCTCCGGTTCGGCAACCGCTTTCGGGTCGCCAAATGTGATTTCAAACTTCTCGGTGGCGGGGGGAGTGCAAGCGTCCTCCAAGCAAGCCATGTAGCGGATTTTACCGGTGATTACGGCGCCCAAATTCTTGCCGGTGAGGTGGAATTTGCGGGTGAACACCACCTTGCCTTCGAAGGTGGGGATATTCATTTGCATGCCTTCGTCGTAGTGGACGGTGGCAGTGGGAGATGCCACGATTTCGCCGTCGAAAGCGATGTTACAGCCCTCATCCACAGTGATTTCGGTGGGCGGAGGGGTCACAGCGTCGCCCTCGGCAGGAATCGACAGGCCGTAGATATGCCAGCCGGGATTAATCTCGGCGGTCCATTTTAAGATGCCCGAAGTGGCGGTCACGGTCTGCACTTCGGTGGTCCATTTCACATTCACGGGGCGCTGGCCCAAGGCCGTCACTGCGCTAAGCAACACGGCCATCACCATCAAGGCGAGGGTATGGATGCGATGATTCATACTTATTTAAATATATAGGTGAGGGTTTCGGTTTTGGGCGGCAGGCAGTTTTGGTTGTTACAACCCATGAAATTCACGGTGGCAACCACCTTGGCACCGTTGCGGTCGGTGATTTTGAACTTCTGGGTGAACTCCACATTGGCATCCCACCAGGTGAGGTCCATGTCGAACATCTCGTCGTGGACCGTCAGCGGTTTGCGCGAGGGAGTGAGGTTACCAACTGTCTGAATACCAACGCTGTTGGAGAAGTTAAATTTGGTAGGCTTGGGCCCGTTGGCGGGCAGCTGCGTTCCGTACAGATGCCAACCCTGCTGCACCAAGGCGCGCAGAGTAATCACCCCCTCGGTGTCCGAGGTCATCTTCACTGACATGCGCCAGCGAATGGCATTAGTTCCTTGCGCAGCGGTGGCCACCACTGCCAGCAAGGTAATAAGGCAAAAAAGTGTAAAACGTTTCATACTTAGGTAATTTTTCGCAAAGTTACAAAGAATCCACAACAAAAACAAAAAAAATTGCTCCCACAGCCAAATTTCCGCCAAAACCGCCCCGGCGGGGCACAAATTGGGCTAATAGGTCTAATTGGGCCTATTAGGCTAATTGATGGGTTATTTGCGGAGGAGGCGGCGCAGGCGGGCGGGGAGGGGGAGCGGCTCGAAGCGGAGCACGGTCAGCAGGAAGGCTATCAGCAGCACGGTGCGCAGGGCCAGGCGCCAGGCCATCGGCAGCGATTGCAGACCGTAGAAGCCGGCGTAGTAGAGCGCGGCGCCGAGGGCGAAGTAGCACAGGATGCGGCCCACTTGGTAGTCGATGGCCATGTGGCGGCGGCCGATGAAGTAGGAGGCAAGCATCATCGAGCCGTAGGAGCAGAAGGCGGCCCAGGCGCAACCGGTGTAACCTACGCGCGGCACAAGTATAATATTGAGCGTCAGGGTGATACACAGCCCGAAGATGGAGAAGTACGCACCCCACATTGTCTTGTCGGTGAGCTTATACCACAGCGATAGGTTGAAGAAGATGCCGAAGAACACCTCCGCGGCCATCACCACGGGCACCACGGTCAGGCCTTCGAAGTAGTTGGGCGCGATGAAGTATTTGAGGATGTCGATGTAGAACATCACCGCCAAGAAGATGAAGGTGCTGAACAGGCAGAAGTATTTCATAGCATCGCGGTAGGCGGCCGAGCGGTCTTCGCCCTCGGCCTTTGAGCGCTGGAAGATAAACGGCTCGTAGGCGAATCGGAAGGCCTGGATGAACATCAGCATCACGATGCCGATTTTGTAGTTGGCGCCGTAGATGCCGAGGCCGCGCATGGCTTCGGCGTGGTCGGTGACTAAGTATGGGTAGATGACCTTGTCGATGGTCTGGTTCATGATGCCGGCGATGCCGAGGATGAGCAGCGGCGCGGAGTAGCGCAGCATTTCGCGTAGCAATTTGGCGTTGAATTTATATGGGATACCGGTCAACTCGCGCCGCATCAGCAGCAAATTCACTGCCGAGGCAATCAAATTCGACAGGAAAATGTAGCCGATGCCGAACTCGGGCGGGAAAAACCGGCTCACGGCCGAACCAAGCAGCGGGCAGAGCACCAAGAAGAACAAGTTCAGGCCGATGTTCAGCCCAATGTTGACCAATTTCAGCGCTGCAAAGCGCATGGGCCGCCGCTGCTGGCGCAGGTAGCTGAACGGAATGGCAGTGAAGGCATCGATGGCCACGCACACTGCCATCATCATCACAAACGACTGATTGTCAATGCATCCCATCGCGCCGGAAATCGGCCGCAACAGCAGTGCCACCGCCGCGATAAACGCCAACGAAGTGGTGGCTAACGAGATGAGGGAGGTGGTGTACACCTCGGTGGAATCGGTCCACCGCTCGTGGTTGGAGAAGCGGAAATAGCCCGTCTCCATGCCGTAGGTGAGGATGATATACAGCAGAGCCACAATGGAATAAATGAAGGTGACCATGCCGTATTGGTCCTCGGCAAACACGTTGGTATACAGCGGCACCAAGCACCAATTGAGGAAGCGTCCCACAATCGAGCTGATGCCATAAATCGCAGTATCTTTAGCTAATGATTTGATTCCGGCCATAACGATTTCCTTTCGAGCTGCAAAGTTACGAAATTCCGCCCACCCCGCCAAATAAATTCCGAAAGTGTGTCAAAAGTCTATATAGTGTGATAAAGCGTGCAAAGGACTCACAGGAGGACATGAGATTTAGCAGGAGGACAGGATTTATATTATTGAAATTCAATTAATTACCTCCTGTTCTCCTGCTAAGCCTCCTGTCCTCCTGTGGATTTTTTCGCGCACGTTCGGCCGGGTCGGACTTTTGACACACTTTCCTCGCGCAGCTTTAACCCGGACGTTCAGTTGGTTACAAGTTGTAACCGACTGAGATGGTTAGGGTGTGTAGCGCTGGTCGGTGAGGAGGGTCGGGTCGAAGTATCGGACGTAGCGGGCGTAGGTGTCTTGGGCGGATTCGAAGGTGCCGACAAGGTAGCCGCGGGTGGTGGGGAACTCGCTCAGACCGCGATAGTAGAAGTGTTTGTGGTCGTCGTCGATGATAAATGGCAGTATATCAGCGCGTAAGCACTCGCGGAATAGGAGCAAGCGGCCTACACGACCGTTGCCGTCTTGGAAGGGGTGAATGCTCTCGAAGCGCCAATGAAACTCGGCCAAGGATTCGAGCGAGTGTTCCTCGGTGGCGTTGAAATCGTCCACGAGCTGCTGCATCTCGGCCTCCACGTCTTGCGGAGCGCAGGTGGTGAGGCCGCCAACCTCGTTGGGCAACTGTTTCCACTCGCCCACGTTGAACCAACTCAACCGCGCGTCGGCGGTGGCGGTCTTGAGTATGCGATGTAAATCCTTGATTAACTGCGTGCTAAGCGGTTGCTCAAGCGAGCGCAACATATAATCGAAGGCTACGAAGTGGTTGGAGGTTTCGATGATGTCGTCGACCGACACCGCTTCCTGATCCTTGAAGCCGATAGTGCGAGTTTCGAAGATGAAACGCGTTTGCTGCTCGGTGAGCTTGCTGCCCTCGATGCGGTTGGAGTTGTAGGCGAGCAAAACCTGTGTTTTGTGATACAGACCGCCGTGCAGGCGCGTATTCATCTGTTCTACAAGGGATTGAGCTAAGCGGTTCATGGTTAGTACGGGTATTTAACTTCCCAGAGGAAGAGCGGGGTGGCGGGCATGGATTCGCCGGCGGCGCAGCGGTCTTTGGCCTCGAGGATGGCGACGAGGTCGTCGGGGGTGATTTTGTGGCGGCCGACGTTGACCAAGGTGCCCACGACGGCGCGGACCATGTTGCGCAAAAAGCGGTCGGCCACGATTTCGAAGTACCAGTGCGTGGCATCGGTTTGCACCCAGCGGGCGGCGCGGAGGTCGCAGATGTTGGTTTTGACGTCGGTGTGGAGCTTGGAGAAGGATGTGAAGTCGCGGCAGCCGAGCAGCAGTTGGGCGGCGTGGTTCATCAGCTCGAAATCGAGCGCGGGTGGTGCTTGCCACGAGAGCTCGGCGCAGAATGGGTCCTTGGCGGTGTGGACGAAGTAGCGGTACGAGCGTTCCACGGCGTCGAAGCGCGCGTGGGCATCGGCGGCCACCGGGCGGATGCTGCGGATGGCGATGTCGGGGCCGCATAAAGCGTTGAGACTGTGGAGGAAACGGTCGGTGGGCACCACGGCGTCGGGCAGGTCGAGGTGCGCCACCATCTGCCGCGCGTTGACTCCGGCATCGGTACGGCCGGCGCCGGTGATGGGCACCGGACAGCGGCACAACCGCGCTAAGGCGTCCTCGATTGTGGACTGCACAGTCACCACTCCCGGCTGCACTTGCCAGCCGTGATAGCGCGCGCCGCGGTAAGCCAAATCGAGGAAGTAGCGCATCAGTCGTGTTCCAAATAGGTGTAACCGAACAGGCCCGAGCGATAGGTCGACACAAAGTTGCGGCCCTCCTCGGGGGTGATGGTGCCGGCCTTCATGGAGTTGGTGACCCATGCTTCGACGTTGCGCACGAGCTTCTTGGGGTTGAATTGCACGTAGTCGAGCACCTCGTCCACAGTTTCGCCCTTGATAATTTGGTCGATTTCGTAGTGGTCGGCATAGACGCTGATATGCACGGCGTTAGTGTCGCCGAAGAGGTTGTGCAAGTCGCCCAAAATCTCCTGGTAAGCGCCCACGAGGAACACGCCGAGGTAGTAGGGTTCGCCCTGGCGGATGGGGTGCACGGGCAGGGCGCCTTTTGAGCCGTAGCAGGTGATGAAGTTGGCGATTTTGCCGTCGCTGTCGCAGGTCATATCTTGGATGGTGCAGGTGCGGGTGGGTTTCTCGTCGAGGCGCGACAGCGGTATCACCGGGAAGATTTGATCCACGGCCCAGGCGTCGGGCAGCGACTGGAACAGGGAGAAGTTGCAGAAGTACTTCTCGGGAATCATTTTCGACACCACGCGCAGCTCCTCGGGTGCGTGCTTCATATTGTTGACGATGTCGCTCACCTCGCGGGCGATGCTCCAGAATAGCTTTTCAATCTGGGCGCGGGTGGTGAGGTCGAGCAGGCCGAGGCTGAAGAGGTCGAGCGCTTGCTCGCGGATGTGGAGGGCATCGTGCCAACTTTCGAACAGGTTGTGGGGGTCCAAATCATCCCAGATGCCGAAGATTTCCTTGGCCAATTCGTGGGCGTTTTCATCCAGTTCGGCATCGTCGCGCCAACGCGGTAACTCGGTGGTTTCCAGCACTTCGAGAATGAGGATGGAGTGGTGAGCGGTGAGCGAACGGCCGCTCTCGGTGATGATGTTGGGCTGCGGCAGATTGTTCTTTTCGCACACGTCGACGATGGCGCTGACGGCGTCGTTGGCATACTCCTGGATGGAGTAGTTCATCGACGATTCGCTTGAGGATGAGCGGGTGCCGTCGTAGTCCACGCCGAGGCCGCCGCCTATGTCCACGAACTCAATTTTGAAACCCATTTTCGAGAGCTGCACATAGAATTGCGTGGCCTCGCGCAGAGCGTTTTTGATGACGCGAATCTTGGTGATTTGGCTGCCGATGTGAAAGTGGATAAGCTTCAAACACTCCATCATGCCGCGCTTTTTCAGGATGGCGAGGGCTTCGAGCAGTTCCGACGAGTTGAGGCCGAATTTCGACGAGTCGCCGCCGCTTTCGCTCCACTTGCCCGAGCCGGTGCTGGAGAGCTTGATGCGCATGCCCACGTTGGGGGTGATTTTGAGCCGGCGGGCGATGTCGGCGATGAGATTGAGCTCGTTGAGCTTCTCCACCACGATGTAGATTTTGCGTCCCATCTTCTGGGCTAACAGCGCCAGCTCGATGTATGAAGCGTCCTTGTAGCCGTTGCAGATAATCAGCGCATTTTCATCGATGTTGGTGGCCAACACGGCGTGCAATTCCGGCTTGGAGCCGGCTTCCAGGCCGATGTTGAACCGCTTGCCGTAGCTGACGATTTCCTCCACCACCGGACGCATTTGGTTCACCTTGATGGGGTAAATCATGTAGCTGCGACCGGTGTAGTTGTAGGCTTCGGCCGCGTTGGCAAAGCAGTGGGAGATTTTTTCGATACGGTTGTCGAGGATGTCGGGAAAACGGAGCAACACCGGCGAAGAGATGTCCTTCACCTTAAGCTCGTCCATCACCTCGCGCAGGTCCACGGCAGCCATGCCGGCTCGCGGTGTCACCACCACGTGGCCGCGGTCGTTGATCGAAAAATAGTTACGGCCCCAGCCGTTGATGTTGTACAGTTCGGCACTGTCGTCAATGCGCCATCTTCTCATTTCAGACTTATAATCAGGTAATTAGATTAGTAAAAACAGAAAAATAGCGAGCTGTCGCTCAAAATCGCCGCAAAGATAGCAAAAATTCGCCACATTTGCAAGCTATCGCCGCTCCACCAGGATAAGTTTGGCCTGCGAAGGCTCTTCATAAGCGTTGCATGCCGCTAAGTATTCTTTCAGCTCATGGAAGTCGGAACCATACAGGTTGTCGCTAAACTGGTGGAGCTTGGTCATCACATTAATATATGCAGTAGGATCGTTGTGGCGGGTGAGTTTGCGCAAGGCCAAGATGTAATCCTCGCGAAACACGGTGGGCACAATGATGCGGGTTTGGCCGGCGTGGACAAATTCGGCGCTCATCATCACTCGCGAGATGCGGCCATTGCCGTCGTTGAAGGGGTGCACCTCGCTCACCATAAACATCATGAAAATGGCGCGGGCGAAGGGGTCGGAAAGCGCTGCATAGTATTTGAACCCTTGCGTGAGCGTGCCTTTAACCAATTGATAATCTACAAATTCTGTTTGGCCGGCGCGATTGTTCTTCATCTTGAAAATGCCGGGCCTCATATAGGGCCGACCCTGCAAAAGCACGGAGTGGCGGAAGCTCAGAATCGACAGGAACTCTTCGGGTGAGGAAGGAATACGCATCATCTCGGCTCGGTTTGAAAGCACCTTGAATGTGCCCAAGATGTCGTGTGAATCCTCATCGCGGCGCGGAATAGGGATGCCGGAATCCACAATTTGTTTGGCCTCTTCAACGTCGAATTCAGTACCTTCGATGTAATTGGAGAAGTAGCTTTCGAAGAAGGAAAACAGGCGGAATGATTCCTCGTCGTCGTGGCGGCAGGTACGCAAGGGAAAAAAACGGTCGCGCAAGCTGTCGAAAAGCAGTTCGAACAGCCCGACGCGTTTGGCATCAAAGGGCAGGCCGAAGGCGCGAGCCTTGGCCGACGGCGATGCCAGCACGTTGGCATCGTGAGTGGTGAGCAGAGCGGAGATTATGTGGTTGAGGCGTTCAAACTCCTGATTCATACCCAATTGCTCGGCCACCTGGCGCAGGCTATCGCGATACTCGTTCAGGCGTTGCTCGCCGGCGGTGAGCAGCAGTTGTTCCAGCTTAGCCTCGATGTCGGCTTGCGGCAACACCTTGCTTTCATCGCCTTGCTTGCGCGATTGCTGCATATTTTCAAGCATATACCGGTACTCACTCGATACATGTATGCCCATCAAATCAATGTCGGATGGCAGAGCTTTCGGCCCGGCGGAAAATACCAGCGTAATACCCGGCAAATCAGTCACTTTGCGCGCCTTAGCACCGGTTAGGAAGAGGAATCCGCCTGCTGTCGGTCGCATCTCCTTGGCGCTACGGTGACTCATCACCGCATCTGGATAACGAGTGGCCAATATCTCGAGAAGATTCCG
>JBJEKG010000259.1:0-8010 GCA_051878535.1 Muribaculaceae bacterium | reverse complement strand
CAGGCGATGGTGAATTATATGCGGTACATGGGCGGGTCGAATTTCGCTGGTGTGCGGTACGCGCACGCTGCGGGCGAGCGCGGTGCATGGGCTGCGTCGGTGAATTATTTCGGCTATGGGTCGATTAAGGAGGCGCTGGAGGATGGCACGATTGTGGGGACGTTTTCTCCGGCTGACATGGCCTTCGGCGTGCAGTATAGTCATGAGATTACCGGACGCTGGCGGGGCGGTGTGGCGCTGAAGGCTTTGTATAGTCATTATGCGGAGTACTCGGCGTTGGCGCTTGCGGCTGATGTGGGTGTGAATTATTACGACCCGGAGCATGATTCGTCGGTGTCGTTGGTGTTGGCTAACATGGGTGGTCAGGTGAAGCGTTTTGATGAGGCTTACGACCGTGTACCGTTCGACATTCGCATTGGCTGGTCGAAGGTGTTCGGCGAGTTTCCGGTGCGGTTTTCGGTGACGGCGTGGAATCTGACTAAGTGGCATCTGCCGTATATGGATAACGGGGATGGCACTTCCGGGGCTGAACCGCAGATGAAGGACTCGTTCGGCTCGAACTTGTTTAGGCACTTGGTTTTCGGTGCTGACTTGGTTTCGAATCAGAATTTTTACATTGGCTTAGGCTATAATTATAAGACTCGCACGGATATGTCGACTTACTCGCGGAGCTTCTTGTCGGGGTGGTCGTTGGCGGCGGGTTTGAAGGTGCGTAGCTTTGGCGTGGGGGTTGCATTTGCGCAACCGCACATGGGGGCTACGACGTTGATGTTTAATCTTACAATGAATGTAAACGATTTGTTGAAATAATGGCACGCAAGATAATAGTGGCGATTGACGGCTATTCGTCGTCGGGCAAGAGCACGATGGCGCGCGACTTGGCTTGGCGCGTGGGCTATCGCTATATTGATTCGGGCGCAATGTATCGCGCGGTGGCGCTGTATGCGCTTGAGCATGGGATGATTAACGCTGACGGCACGGTGGCTGAGGCGTCGCTTGTCGATGCTTTGGACGGCATCGACATCGACTTCGCTGTGCAGGCTGATGGGTCGCAACACACGATGCTTAACGGCGTGGATGTGGAGCGTGAGATTCGGCAGCTGCGGGTGTCGTCGGTAGTGTCGCCGGTGGCGGCTATCGGGGCGGTGCGTCACCGGTTGGTGGCGTTGCAGCAGGCGATGGGTCGGAGTCGCGGCATTGTGATGGATGGCCGCGACATCGGCACCACGGTGTTTCCGGATGCGGAGTTGAAAATCTTTGTGGATGCGTCGGCGCAGACGCGTGCGCAGCGTCGCTTCACTGAGTTGGTGGAGAAGGGCTCGCAGGTGAGCTATGCCGATGTGCTGGCCAACGTGGTGCATCGCGATGAGATTGACCGCACGCGGGCGGAGAGTCCGCTGCGGCGTGCTGATGATGCTATCGCTATTGACAATTCGCAGTTGACGCGGGAGCAGCAGAGTGAGTGGCTGATGGAGCAGTTCAACCGTGTGATTAACAGCTTGGAGCAGTGAATCCTACGGTTGAAATCGATGATAAGTCGGGCTTCTGCTTCGGCGTTGTGACGGCTATTCGCAAGGCGGAGGATGAGCTTGCTTCGGCGGGCAGTCTGTACTGTTTGGGCGACATCGTGCACAATGGCAACGAGGTGGAGCGGTTGGAGCGTATCGGCTTGCGCACCATCACTCATGAGGAGATGGCGCGGCTGCATCGGGTGAAGGTGCTTTTGCGTGCTCATGGCGAACCTCCGTCGACTTACGCGATGGCTCGTCGCAATGGCATTGAGATTATCGACGCAACGTGTCCGGTGGTGTTGCGATTGCAGCAACGCATCAAGGAGGCTTTCGACACCCCTGTGGGCGGGTGTCGCAAGCAGATTGTAATCTATGGCCAGCGTGGGCATGCTGAGGTGCTCGGTTTGGTTGGTCAAACCGAGGGCACGGCTATCGTGGTGGAGACTGTGGACGACATCGAGCGCATTGATTTTGCGCGCGATGTGTATCTGTATTCGCAAACGACCAAGAGCATCGAGGGCTTCCAGAGCATGATTGCGGCCATCGAGGAGCGCTTGGTGGCGCCCGCTCGGCTGTATTCGTTCGACACGATTTGCCGCCAGGTGGCGGGGCGTGTGGAGCATCTGCGCGAGTTTGCGGCTCGGCACGCGGTGGTCATCTTTGTGGCGGGTGCGAAGAGCAGCAACGGCAAGATATTGTACAATCACTGTCGGGAGGTGAACGCTCGCAGCTATCAGGTGAGCGATGAATGGGGCGTGCAGGCAGCGTGGCTCGCAGATGCTCACTCGATAGGCATCTGCGGCGCAACCAGCACTCCGCGGCGGCTGATGGAGCAGGTGCGCGAACGGGTGTATGAACTCTTATCAACGGAAGTAAATGGCTAAAGTACAACATATTACGAACGTGGCGCGGCGCCGAAAGGTGCGTCGGCGCGTGCATCGCGGCCGTGTGACGATAGCATTGGTCATTGTGGCACTGATTGTGGTGGGTGTGGTGATGTTGTTCTCCACCGACGAGTGCGAATCACCGCTGACTCACCGGCATGTGAACGCGGAAGCAGTGGCGGCGGCTCAGCGCGATGCTGCGGCGGCCAACGCGCTGCCGGCCGGCTCGATGGAGCGGCAGCAGCAGTTGCTCTCTATCAAGGCGAAGGAGGCGCAACTGCGGCAGCAGGGCTTCAACCATGCGGCCGACGACTATATCACCACCGTGAACTCTCTTATTAATTAATGTGTATGGACGAGTACGTAATCACACCGGCCACGGCGGCCGATGCGCCGGCTATCGCTGCGGCTATCATGATGGCGTTGGGCGAGGAGCTGTGCGCTGACATTGCACGCGGGCGCGAGAATGTGGGGCGGCTGCGCGAACTGTTCACCGAGTTTGCGGCAGCTGAATCGAATCAGTACAGCTACCGCAATGCGCTTGTGGCTCGGCATCAACCTTCGGGCGAGGTGGCGGGCGCGTTGGTGGCTTACGATGGCGGAATGATTCGCACGTGGCGACCGCTGTTCTTTGCGGCGGCCAACGAGCGACTGGGTCAGACCTACACCGACACCCTACCCTTTGAGACGGGTGAGGGCGAAGTCTACCTTGATTCATTGGCAGTATTCGAGGGGCACCGCGGCCGGCACTTAGGCCGTCGGCTCATCGAGGCAATGGCTGAACGACATGGCGACAGCGGCCTGCCCTTGGGGCTATTAGTGGAATACCCCAAGGTCAAGGCGCAACACCTCTACCGCTCGTGTGGCTTCACCCCAATGGGCGAGGTTGACTTCCTCGGCACGCCGATGCTCCACCTGCAGCGGCGATAGCGAATCAATGCAAAATTATTTGCACAATTGAAAAAAATGCGCTAACTTTGCGGTGAACTTCAAACTATGTAATTATGATACGTTCAATACCGAATCCACCCATGGGCACAGACGATGTGCAACGCTTTCGCTCCAATCTGCGCAAGCACCTTCGGCGTGAATTTACCGACGAAGAGCGTAGCGAAATGGAGCAACGCGCGGCTCGCGCCAAGGGCGTAGCTCAACAAATAATCGCCGACAATGGAGGCATCAATCCCATCCTCGCCGATTAAGTTCGAAATCCGCAGAATCAAAAATGATGACTATGCACGGTTGTCATCATTTAGTTGCGGTGTTGACTCTCTTGACCGATTCTTCCAATTCGAAGTGGAAGAATGTGTCAAGAATCATTATCTCGCGGCATATATTGCAGTAAATCAAAACAATGACATCATTGCAGCATTCACTTTAATGAATGATGCACTGATGATTACAAGCGAAGACGATCGCAACGATTTGATTGAGGATATTAGCTATTGCAAAGATGAGTTTGCAGACTTTTTAAACCTGCAAACATCATACCCGGCAATCAACATCGGCCACTTAGGCACGGCAATCGATTATCAGCGCCACGCAATAGGTCGAAGCATTATCGATTTGGTGGTTGAAACATTTACGCATTATAAACAAGCCGGTTGTCAATTCATTACCGTCGACGCTTTGAATAACAAAGCGACTACCAAGTTCTATCTGTCGAATGGTTTTTCGTTTCAGACAGATAGAGACTTCTTTGCAACCACGCGGCGTATGTATCGCATCCTGCCGTTCTAAGTCGGCAGGCGAGGTTGACTTCCTCGGCACGCCGATGCTCCACCTGCAGCGGTGATAGCGAATCGCGGCTGACAGACAATCATACGAGCAAGAGCTCGGAGCAAATGCAAAAAGGCTCCGCGCTCTTGGCTGTATTTTGTGGTGGTGGTTTTTCGGTTGTGATTTTCTTACAGATTTGTAAAAATGCGACATTTCGTCAAATATTTGCGACATTTGGCACATTTTCCGGGGATTTATTTGGTGCGTATCGAAAAAATAAGTAAATTTGCAGCGTGTGTGTGACCCCATCTTATCACATTCATCATCACTGATTATCAACTGAAATACAATCATAATCCAAATAACCCTACAACATGAAATCTTATTACTTGGGACTAAGTGCATTGTGTGTGGCTGCGTTGGCATCATCGTGTATCGATGATGACTACGATTTGGCCAACATCGATAGCAATGTGCGCGTGGAGGTGAAAGACCTCACGGTCCCCGTGAACATCGACAAAGTGACTTTGAAAAGCATCTTCAGTCTGGGTGAAGACAGCAAGGTAAAGGAAATCAATGGCGTGTATGCTGTGGTGGAGAGCGGCGAGTTCCACTCTTCACCGGTGCATATCAGCGGCTTCACTATCCACGGCTCGTCGATTCCTTCGACCGCAATCGACATTCCTTACGTGTCGATTCCGGCTGTGGGCGACTTGGCAGCGGAAATACACATCGAACCTGAAGAGCGCGACTTTAATTACACCGGCTACAACGTGCCGAAGGAGGTGATTGACTTCGACAGCGCCATGGGGCAGGTGGGCGTGGACATCCGTCTCACTCTCAGCGGCATCGAGCAGGTGGCAAGCGCTTTCGAAATCAAAGGCTTGCAACTGCAACTTCCCAAGGGCTTGCGCATCACCTCGATTGAAGGCGGCTCATACGACCCCGCGACGGGCGTGGCTTCGATTCCCGACCGTCGCGTGGTAGGGTCGTCGACCTCGTTCCACATTGTGGCCGACAAGATTGACCTCGACCAATTAGGTGCTGTGTTCGACTATGCAGCTCACACCATCACCGCTGCAGGTAAGGTGCACGTGAAGAGCATGACTTTGGCGCTGAAGACCGGCGACATCCTCGCCGAGGGCATCACCACCACCTTCCACCTCGGCATCGACTACACTATGCCGTCGATTGCTATCAACTCGGTGAGCGGCACGTTGGAATACGACATCGAGGATATGAACATCGACCCCATCTCGCTGTCGGATTTGCCCGATGTCATCTCGCAATCGGGCACCGACATCCGCATCGCTAATCCGCAGATTTACATCAACCTCAACAACCCGGTACAACAGTATAGTGTGTCGGCGCAAACCGGCATCACCCTCACCGGTGTGCACCGCGACGGCTCGCGCAAGCGTTGCACCTTGGACGATGGCTTCTTCACCATCGGCACGGGCAACCCCTCGGGCATGTACACCTACTGCATCTCGCCCACACGCCCCGACGCCTTCTATCAAGGCTACGAAGGCGCTGAGCACGTGAAATTCACCTCGCTGAGCGATGTACTGAGCGGCAACGACATCCCCTCGACCATCGAAGTGGAGCTCAACGACCCGAAGATGCCGCGTCAGCGCGTCACGGACTTCGCTTTGGGCACCGACATTGCTTCGGTGCGCGGCAACTACACCTTCTACGCTCCGTTGGCGCTCAACCCCGGCTCGAAAATCACTTACACCGACCAAGTGGACGGCTGGAGCAGCGAAGACCTCGATGCGCTGACTATCACTAAGCTGACCGTCACCGCGCTGGTCACCACCGACGCACCGGTCAACCTCAACTTCACCGGCTATCCCATCGACAAGAACGGCAACCAAATCAACAACGTCACCATTGAAGGTGCATCAGTGAGCGCTAACGCTCAAGGGCAAGCGCTCACACTGACCATCACCGGCGAAATCCGACACCTCGACGGCATCCGCTTCGTGGCTGTGGCCACGGCGCAGTCGGCCGAGACACTGCGTCCCGATATCAAGATTGAAGTGAGCAAAGTTCGTCCCGTAGCTTGCGGCTACTATGAAAAAGAACTTTAACCTATCACCCCCAACCACCTCATTATCAATCAATAACATCACTCCAATATGAAAACCATCAATAAACTCACTATAGCAGCTGCTGCTCTGCTGTGTGCAGCATCTGCATCGGCGCAAACCTCGGCCTCGGGTTACTTCTTGGACGACTACACCTACCGCTTCCAGCTCAACCCGGCATTCGCCAACTCGCGCAACTTCGTGGCCATGCCCGGCTTGGGCAACCTCAACGTTGGCCTTACGGGCAACCTCGATTTGCAGGACGTAATCTACAACGTCAACGGCACCACCACCACCTTCCTCAATCCCGGCGTCAACACGCAGGAGTTCCTGTCGAACATCAGCGATGTGAACCGCTTGCAAGTCAACCTCCACGAGCAAGTATTAGCCACCGGCTTTAGCGCCTTCGGCGGCTACAACACCGTCAGCATCGCCGCCCGCGCCGACGTGGGCGTGCGGCTCCCCTACTCCATCTTCTCGCTGCTGAAAGAGGGCGTGCAGAATCAAACTTACGACATCAGCGACATCGACGCGCGCGGCTCGGCGTGGGCTGAAGTGGCATTCGGTCACTCGCGCGACATCAACGACCAGTGGCGCGTGGGCGCAACGTTCAAGTTCCTCATCGGCGCAGGATATGTAGATGCTGACCTGCGCGAGGCTCAACTCACCTTGGGCACAGATTCGTGGACCGTGACCACCGATGCTGATTTGCGCGCATCGGTGAAGGGTCTCACTTACAAGCACAAGGTCAACGACCGCACCGGTCACACCTACGTCAACGGCGTGGACATCGACGGTGCAGGCGTGGGCGGCTACGGCGCTGCCTTTGATTTCGGCGCCGTATACAGCCCCAAAGCGCTCACCGACTGGCAGTTCTCCTTGGCTGTGCTCGACTTGGGCTTCATCAACTGGAGCAACAACATGTTGGCATCGACCAACGGCCGTCAGAGCGTGAACACCGACGGCTACGTGTTCAACCCCGACGACGATGCGACCAACTCTTTCGGCAACGAATGGGACCGCTTGCGCGACGACGTGTCGGCCATCTACGAACTCAATGACATGGGCGACCAAGGCTCGCGTTCCACCATGCTCGCCGCCACCATCAATGCCGGCGCGCAGTACACCTTCCCGCTCTACCGCAAGCTCACCTTCGGCTTGTTGAACAGCACCCGCATCAACGGTCCGTTCACCACCACCGACTTCCGTCTGTCGGCCAACGTGGCTCCGGTGAAGTGCTTCAACGCATCGGTCAACGTGTGCGGCGGCACCAATAAGGTGGGCTTCGGCTGGCTGATGAACCTGCACGTGACCGGCTTCAACTTCTACCTCGGCATGGACCGCACCGTGGGCACCTTGAGCAAACAAGGTGTGCCCCTGTGCTCCAACACCCAAGTGAACCTCGGTATGAACTTCCTGTTCTAATCCTGGCGCATCCCGACGCTGAAAGCGCAGCTCCCATTGCGAGGGGCTGCGCTTTCGCTATGCCAAAGTAATAGATAAAATCAATCAATGTGTTTTTCCGACTGCTGATAATAGATAAAAACCGGTTGTTAAATCTGCAAAAACCGCGGAGCGGTTGCTTTTTAGATAACACCACGTTGGCACGAAACGAAGGGTAAGCGAAGCGGCCGAAGTGAAGTGCCTACGTGGTGCAAGAGTACATAACTCATCTCGAACCGCGGAGCGGTTCCTTATATAGGATATTAGTACAGCCCGCATAAGGAACCGCTCTGCGGTTCGTGGATAGGGGGATGCGTCAATCACCACGTAGTCGCTTCGCTCCAACGTGGTGTTATCTAAAAA
>JBJEKG010000258.1:0-8031 GCA_051878535.1 Muribaculaceae bacterium | reverse complement strand
GAGCCTCGGCCCAACGTTGGAGCACGGAGAGGGTGCCGTCGGTGGAGTTGTTGTCAACCAACACCACCGATAGCGGGCGCAAGGTCTGCGCCGCCACTGAGGCGAGCGTCCGCTCCACGATTGTGGCACGGTTGTATACCGGAATGACTATGGTTAACTCGCAGTTGGTCATAGGCTTAGCAATTTAACAAGAATGTTCAGACCGCGGCCGCCATGGATGGCGTAGCTATAGTAGAGGCGCCAAAGGAAGCGGCGCACCGGCGGTTGCTTGGCCAGCACCTCATCGGCGATGCGCCGCGCGTCGGGGAGCGTTCGGCCCCATACGGCCAACTTGGCAATTCGCTGTAAATCAGCCCAATGGCGATGTTTGAGCGGCAGGTGACGCTCGATTTCGTTCAGGCCGGCCTCGCAGGCTTGAAATCCGGCATCGACGTTGCTGATGGAATCCGCTTGCTGATAGATTTGCACGCAGACGGGGCCGCGTCGCTTTGCCACCACCGGGCGGAGGTTGAGCAGGCGTACGCCCAATTCAATGTCATCGTAGATGCAGACTTGGCCATTCCAACCGCCGGCAGAGCGGAACAAAGCGGTGCGGGCCATATACATTTGGGTGGCCATTGCGCCGTGGAAGAGGTTGTTAAACAGCAAGTTGCGCATCGTAAACGGTAGCCGCAATTTGTTGCCGGCGGCGAAGTTGACCATACTATCCCAGCCGATGATTTGGGCGGCGGGGTTGGCAGCCGCGGTGGCGATGGCCGAGGCGCAGTGGTCGGGAAGCATGATGTCGTCGGAGTCGAAGAACATGGTCCACGGGGTACGGACACGGGCCAAGCCGGCGTTGCGAGCGTTGGCGGCGCCGGGGCGTGGCTCGGTGATGACTTCCACGGTGAAGTCGGGCGCGGAGTGAGCCTCGGCCCAACGTTGGAGCACGGAGAGGGTGCCGTCGGTGGAGTTGTTGTCGACCAGCACCACCGATAGCGGGCGCAAGGTCTGCGCCGCCACCGAGGCGAGCGTCCGCTCCACGATGCCGGCGCGGTTGTAGACGGGGATGACGATAGTTAATTGGCAGTCGGTCATATCCCTAAGTAACTGAAAGGCCGATAGATACGGGCTACGCCGCGGCCGCTATGCAAAGCATACTTATATAAAAGCGTCCACAAGCATCGGCGAAGCCACGGTTGGCGGGCGAGAATCTCGCGCACGATTTCTGCGGAGTCGGGATGGTCTTTTCCCCATCCGGCGAGTTTGATAATCCGCTGGAGGTCAACCCAGTGGCGCTTGCTTGGCGGGAGGACGGCTTCGATGCCATCGAGGGCAACCTTGATGGAGCCGTAGCTGACTTGGGTGTTGGAGATGGAGTCGGGTTGGGGGTAGACTACGGCGGTGGGTGCGCCGCGACGTTTGGCTATGACGGGATTGGCGAGTAACAAGCGGTTGCCGAGTTCGCAGTCGTCGAACATGCGCGAGTCTTTGAGCCAGCCGCCGACTTGGCGGAAGAGGTCGGTGCGCGCCATATATAGCACGGTGGAGAATGTGGAGTGGAACACATTAGTATATATGGCGTCGCGAATGGAGAAGCACATGGTACGACTACGGCCGTCGGGGTATCGCAATTCGGCGTCCCAGCCGATGATTTGGGCGGTAGGGTTGGCGGCGGCAGTGGCGATGGCTGAAGCGCAGTGATCGGGGAGCATAATGTCGTCGGAGTCGAAGAACATAGTCCACGGAGTTTGCACGCGGGCGAGGCCGGCGTTGCGAGCGTTGGCGGCGCCGGGGCGCGGTTCGGTGATGACTTCCACTGCGAAGTCGGGCGCGGAATTGGCTTCGGCCCAGCGTTGAAGCACGGCCATGGTGTCATCGGTGGAGTTGTTGTCAACCAACACCACCGATAGCGGGCGCAGGGTTTGCGCAGCCACCGAGGCGAGCGTCCGCTCCACGATTGTGGCGCGGTTGTACACCGGAATCACTATGGTTAACTGTGCCGAGTCCATTTTTCTGACATTTTTCTATGCAAAATTAAGAAAAATTGGTGAAATCTGAAAAATTTTGCGGAAAAATTTTGTGCTCCGCGCAAAATGGCTTAAATTTGCACAACCTTATATCCATAGCAATGCTGAACATTAGTGAAATATTCAATGCAGCCGCGGTGCTGAAGCGCGTAGCCCGCAAAACGGCCGTGATATCGGCACCGGCCTTGGCCAATGATTGTGAGTTGTATCTCAAAACGGAGAACCTGCAACTTACCGGCTCCTTCAAACTTCGCGGAGCCTATTATAAGATTTCGCAACTGAGCGATGAAGAGAAGGCGCGTGGCGTAATTGCTTGCAGCGCAGGCAATCACGCGCAGGGTGTGGCACTCGGCGCCACGCACAACGGCATCAAGGCGCTCATCTGCCTGCCCGCCGGCGCCCCCATCTCGAAGGTGGAAGCCACCAAGGGCTACGGGGCCGACGTGTGCCTCGTGCCGGGCGTGTACGACGACGCTTACGCCAAAGCCATCGAGCTGAAGGAGCAACACGGCTACACGTTCGTGCATCCGTTCGACGACCCGTTAGTTATCGCCGGCCAAGGCACTATCGGCCTCGAAATCCTCGAGCAACAGCCTGATTTGGAGGCAGTTGTGGTGCCCATCGGCGGTGGCGGCCTTATCTCGGGCGTGGCCTTCGCCATCAAGACTTTGCGCCCCGATGTGAAGGTGTACGGTGTGCAAGCTGCCGGCGCTCCGTCGATGGAACGCTCCATCCATGAGAAACAAAAAGTGCACCTCGATTCGGTGCAAACCATCGCCGACGGCATCGCCGTGAAGCAACCAGGCGACCTCACCTACGAGCTGTGCGCGAAGTATGTCGACGAAATCGTCACCGTGAACGACGACGAAACCGCCGCCGCCATCCTTGCGCTGATGGAGCGGCAGAAACTCGTGTCGGAAGGTGCCGGTGCCGTGTCGGTAGCAGCGGTGATGTTCAATAAGTTACCCATCAAGGGCAAGAAGGTGGTGTGCATCGTGAGCGGTGGCAACATCGACGTGAACACGCTCAACCGCGTGGTAACTCGCGGCTTGTCGAAGAGCGGCCGCAACTACTCGTTCATCATCGACCTGTTTGACAAGCCCGGCCAATTGTCGGGCGTGCTCAACGTGGTGGCCGAACAGGGCGGCAACGTCATCTCCGTGACTCACGAACGCATCAATGCCTCGGCCGAAATCAACGGCTGCGCCATCCGTCTGGAACTTGAGACGCGCGACAACAACCACATCGCCCAAATTCGCAACGCGCTGATTGAGCGCGGCTTCCACGTGGCAAACTAATCCCCTACCCCTCCCACAAAATAAAAATTGGGGCGGCACTTTTTGAGCGCCGCCCCAATTTTTATTCGATGGGAAGGTTATTCTTTGATGAGTTTGAGGGTGGTGGCGGCAGTGTCGGTGGCCACGGTGGCGAGGTAAACGCCTGCAGGAAGGGCGGTTACGTCGAATTGCATTGTGGCGGCAGCGTTGCCGTCGAGGCGCATCATCATCGCGCCGGCCATGGAGTGGAGGGTGACGCTGTTGATGGCTTCAGTGGCACGGACGTTGACGATGTCGGTGGCGGGGTTAGGGTAGATTTCCACGGCTGATGCTTCGGATGCTTCGGATGCTTCGATGCCGGAAGGGTCGCCGACTTTGAAGCCGAAGGGCTGGGTGCAGGTTTCGCCGAAGTCGTTGACTAACAGGGCGCGGACGTAGGTGCCGGTGAAGCCGGTGAAGTCGAAGGTGGCACCCATGCCCACCACGGTGCTGCGGCGGGTGGAGGCGGCAGCGCCGGCGGCGCGGTTGGTGCCGCTAATCCAGTAGATGGTGGTGGCATCGTCGGTGGCGATGGTGATGGTGTTGGCTTCGCTGTCGATGGCTATTTCGTTGATATGCGGAGCTTTAGCTTCGCCGGAGCCTTCGGGTTCGTAGCAGAAGTAGTGAGCGCCGGTGGCCATGGCCACTTTGAGGTCGTCGACCGAGAGCGTGGGCATGAGCATGTACTGGTAGTTGCGGAAGTACTGCTCGCGAGTGTGGGTGTCGTCGTTGGAGTAACCCCAAACGGGCCGGCCGGGCATGGTAATGTCGAGGATTTGGTCCCAAAGGATGCGGTCGTTCGGACGGCGGTTGCCTTGGTTGTAGACTTCCAGACCGATGAGACTGCTGTAGAGGGTGAAGTTCTCAGCGTGCCATTCGGGGGAGTTCTTCACGCCGGGAGTGTAGTCGGTGTCGAGGCTCCAGTACTGGCCGGGGTGGTTGATGAGCTGCATGCCGCCGAGGGCTTGGGTGTAGGCGTAGGATTCTCGCAGGGAGGCGAACTCTTGGCCTTTGCGGCCGGTGAAGAAGTCGTTGTGATGGTTGAAGGAGCCGCCGGTGGCTTCGTCCCAGGTGTTGCGGTTGTCCTTACTGAGCTCGACGCCGGGGATGGTGAGCATGCCGAGGGCTTCGGCGTTGCGGCTTTCAGCGGCGGGGTTGAACAGGTCGAAGTGGTCCCACGGATAGGGGTTGGCATCGTGGTCGGTGAGGGCGAGAATGGAGTAGCCGGCACCGTGGTAGAGGTCTACGACTTCGTGGGTGAGGAATTGGGTGTCGAACGACTGCGAGGTGTGGGTGTGGAAGTTGGCTTTGAAGCGGCCGGTGGTGGCCCAGTTGACGTCTTGGTAGGCGTTGGCCACGATGGTGGCTTGCAAGGGGTCTTCGCTGACGGCTTGGTCGGCGCGGATGCTGATGGCGGCGGCGCCTTCCTTGACGGTTTCGCCGCGGTGGAGAGCCACGTTGATGGTGTAGAGGCCGGCGTCGGCGAGGGCTACTTCGGCAGTGTATACGCCGGCTTCGGCGGTGGGTGTGAGAGCAAGGTCGGTTGCGGTGCCGAAGTTATATACTAAGGTGGCGGTGGGGGTGCACTCGCTCGTGGGGTCGATGGTGAGGGTGATGGCCGAGGTGTGTCCGGCGGTGGTGATGGCGGGCACGGCGGTGAAAGCGGTGACCACGTTGTCGCCGATGGTGTCGCCGTGCTTGGTTTCGTTGATAGTGACGGCGTTGGTGATGAAGTCGTAGGTGATCACGGCCTCAGTGCAGGTGGCGCCGACGCTGATTGTGCCGGTGATAGCGCCCATGTCGGAGCCGGAGTTGACGCTGCCGTAGTGGATGGTGAAGCTCTTGTCGCTATCGAGGAAGGACGCGGTGGCTTGCACTTGGTGGTCGCCGCTGACGGCCATAGTGATGGTTTCGGAAGCGCTCACCAGGCGGAATGCGGCGGAGGACACGGCCACGTTCTCCACGGTTTCGTCGTCGCGAACTACCACGCGATGCCACGACACGGCGCTTTTTTTGCTGCTGAAGCTGACGTTCTTCACGGCCGACAGGAGCATGTCGTAGCCGCCTTCGCCGTTGGCGCGACCTACGTTCCAGTAGTATTTAGTCTTGACGTCGACGGGGATATCTTTCACGGCCACTTGCGCGGTGACCACGCTGCCGTTGGTGAGGACGAAGTCGTTGTGGAGAGTGAATGTTACATCGTTGTCAATGATAACTTCTTGTGAATCAATAGCATTGAACAATGCATATTGCGAGGTGGCGATGTCGGCAGCGCGCATGGGCGCGGCGGCGGAAGCAGCAACTATGACGCGCCCGGCGGGCACGTAGTCGGCATCAACAGCGAATGGATACACAGCTGCGAAAGCCTTGCCCCAAAAGGTGTCGTTGTGTGTGCCGTTGACCAAAGTCATCACGAATGCACGGTCGACAGTGACGTTGTTAATTGCTTGTGCCATAGCGGTTACCGGCTCGGAGATGACGGCGGTTTCGCCGGTGCCGTAGCTGAGCAGAACGCGCGGCATGGATGTTACGTTGCCGGCTAAGTCGAGCATCTCGGCCTCGTTGAGCCAAAGCAGGGGCGACATCGACACGCAGCGGCCGAACACATCGGGATGGGTAAATGCGGCGTACAAGCTGAGCAGGCCGCCGAGGTCGGCACCCATGATGGTGGTGTTATCGGCGCCGCTGAGCACGCGGTAATTGCTTTGTACGTATGGCATTACCACGTTGATGAGGTCACTGACAAAAGTGGGGGCTTGGCCGCTGCCCATGAAGTCGGCCACGGGATAGGGGATGCAGTCGGCCACGAAGCCGTAGACTTCGACGAGGATGCAACCGTCAGCACCGGCTTCTTGCAGGAGGGATGCGGTGGCTGTAGCGTCCCAGGAGTTGGCGCCGAAGAAATCGTCGCCGGCGTCGTCGGAACCGGCGGCTTCATAGCGCTGTTGCACGCCTGTATAATAAAGTACGGGGTACGAGCGGTCGGTAGCGGTATCGTAGCCTTCGGGCACGCTTACACGCACCCGGTGCGGATATCCATTGAGTGTGAGGGTTGTAGCGACGATGTCGGGGTTGTAGAGCTGTGCCCAGCTGCCCACGATGTCGTTTTCAGTGGCCACGGTGCGGTTGGAGATTTCGCCGCCGGTGGCATCTTTTTCCACGTAAGCCCACGCCGGACCGCTGAGGTACTTGAAACCGTTGGCCACGTCGGCTGCGGAAACGTTGTCGAGGGTGAGGGTGAAGGTGTTAGAACCGGATTTTTGCATTTGCAAGGCGTTATTGGCATCCCAGCCGTTGAATTGGCCGGCGATGTAACAAGCCTTGGTGCCGGAGGGCACAGTCACGTTGAAAGTGACCGCGTGCGCCGCTATCGCTATCAATAGCAACGCCATCATCGTGATTTTTCTTTTCATTGATATTGATTTTTAGGTCGGATTTTTATTCTACTGCAAAGTTAATACACGCGCGATAGCGTTGTCAATATCGGTGATAGGTCGAAAGTAGATACTACTTTCACATAATCAATTATTTATCAATTAAATAAATATTGGTCTTATTTGCACAAAGTAGATTTTTTAGGTGGTTTGAGGAGTTGATTCCGCAGCCTTTCCCGGGGGATAATCAACGTTAAGAACAGTATTATTAAGGCGCGAGCGATAATTGTAGACAGTTTGCGGTGTGTAGTTGAGAATGCGGGCTATTTCGCCGCTACCGGTGATGCCTAAGTAAATCAGAGCTAACACGCGCAGCTCGGGCGTGAGCGTTGTGGATGCCTCGTCCAAGCGGTCCTCTTCGTTGACGGCGGCATTGTAGTCGGCGATGATTTCCGGATTCAAACTCAGGTACAGACTGTCGAAACACTTATAGAACTCTTTGGTTTGTTCGCGTTCGCATTGGGTGGACTTTGCCAAATCCGAGGCGGCATCGAATTGCGAGGTGCGCAGCAGGCGGTAGATTTGCTTGCGATAGTCGATGAAGCGCTCGATGGTGGCGCCGTGGAGCTTGATAAGGTCGTTGATGCAACGCTCGCGCGTCTCGTTCTCCTTTTCAAGGTCCTCAATGTCATTGGTAAGCCCCAACATTTCGGTATGGCAGTTGCTGATTTCGATATTACGCTCCCACAACTTATGATGTGTCACTATATAAACTATCAATAACACGCCTAAGAGCACGGAAATCACTGTGATGATGGTCCAGAGCTTCGACAGCTCATCCTGCTTGGCTTGGTTGTAGGCCTCGTCGATGATGGGCACGGCCTCAAGGATTTCGGCGGTGCGACTGCGCGCGTGGCTCACGGTGGCGTCCTCCAAGGCGCAGCGGATGTAGCGGTAAGCGCGCTCATAATCCTGTTCGTCATTCAGGATTTTGGCCAACTCCATCAGCGATACGTAGTCCTTTTTGCCGTTCTCCAAGTCGACTATGGCCGAACGAGCCAAGTAGCACTTCTGCATATAGCGGTCGCCGCCTTGGCCGTAGATTTTGGCCATCAGCCCCAAGGCGCGGGCGTTGGCATCCACGCCGAAGAGTTCACTGCAACGGGTCATCTGCTTGAGCGCCTCCTCCCAATAGCCATCGTCGGCGAGTTGGAGACTCTTGATGTTGTAGTATTCGGGGGTGTTGTCGGGGAAGAAGGTTAGCAGCGAATCGCGGTAGGCGCGCACCTTGTTGTTATAGAGCAAGCGGCGCGAGTGGATGGCATCGGCGCG
>JBJEKG010000257.1:0-8061 GCA_051878535.1 Muribaculaceae bacterium | reverse complement strand
GCCTCGGCGGCGGTGTACGAGCCTGCCGCTAATGCCACAAATAATAATGTCCTGATGTTCATATCTCCTAAATCTCTCTAATGTTGTAAAACAAAGAGCCGACGACAACGATGGTTGCCACCGGCTCTTGCGCTTCAAGATGGACTCGAACCAACGACCCTCTGATTAACAGTCAGATGCTCTAACCGACTGAGCTATTGAAGCGAATTTTGCTCCCCCTTTCGGGTTTTGCGGTGCAAAGTTACGGCAAATTTTTCATTCCTGCAAATTTTTTCGCCTTTTTCTTACTCAAAATGTAAAAATTTTGTCTTCCAAGCGATTTTTTGCCCTCCACATTGCGCTTTATTCCCAACTTTTGCGTAACTTCGCAGATATTTTAAAAAATTTGGTATGAAAAAGACTTTCGCAATAATTTTAGTCGGCTTCGGTCTGTTGGCCGCTATGTGTTCTATAAATATGAACGCGCGCGAGCGTGCGGACGCCGCCCGGGTGTCGCGCAACGTGAGAATTTTCACCTCGGCGCTGCAGAATCTCAACGAGATGTACGTGGATTCGCTCGACGTGGACGACCTCACCCGCCAGGCCATCGACTATATGCTTTACCAAATCGACCCCTACACCTCTTACTACTCCGAAGACGAGTTGGAAGAGTACACCTCCATCGCCAGCGGCCACTACGGCGGCATCGGCTGCGTTATCTCCAAAATCGGCGACAGCATCGTGGCCTACCAGCCCCACTTAGGCAAGCCCGCTCATAACTTCGGCCTGCGCCACGGCGACCGCTTCGTGGAAATCGACGGCCACGTCATCACCTCCGCCACCACCACTTCCGACGCCTCCAAATGGCTCCGCGGCGACCCCCACACCACCGTCGAAGTCAAAATCCAGCGCCCATACTGCAGCGATTCAGTGCTCACCATCGCCATCACCCGCGGCGAAATCAACGTCGACCCCATGCCCTACTACGCCATCGACGACCGCGGCATCGGATACATCAACACCACCGGCTTCGACGAGAACCTTGCCAAGAACATCGAGACCGCCCTCACCGAAATGATGGCCACCGGCAACCTCAAGGGCCTCATCCTCGACTTGCGCAACAACCCCGGCGGCCTGCTGGAGAGCGCTGTGCAAATCGTGAGCCTGTTCGTGCCCAAAGGCACCGAAGTGGTTCGCATTCAGGGCTTTGACGCCACCGACCGCAAGGTGTACAAGAGCACCCGCAAGCCCATCGCGCCCGAGTTGCCTTTGGTGGTGCTGATCAACAACGGCAGCGCCTCGGCCTCGGAAATCGTGGCCGGCTCGTTGCAGGACCTCGACCGCGCCGTCATCATCGGCTCGCGCTCTTTCGGCAAAGGCTTGGTGCAATCCTCGCGCCGTATGCCCTACAACGGCATAATCAAAGTGACCAGCGCCCGCTACTACATCCCCTCGGGTCGCCTCATCCAAGTGATTGACTACAGCCGCCGCGACGACGAGGGCAACCCCCTGCCCGTGCCCGATTCCCTCCGTAAGGAATGGCGCACAGCCCACGGCCGCACCGTGCTCGACGGCGGCGGCATCTCCCCCGACATCGTGGCCGAAGACTCCACAATGAACAGTCTGCTCTACAACGTGGTCTCAGGCAACTGGACTTACCGCTTCGCCACATACTTCGCCACCGTCAACGGTCCGGAACTCGCCGCCGACTGGCGCCCCGATTCCGCTGTGTTTGAGAGCTTTAAGCGCTTCCTCGACCCGGAAACGTTCAACTACGACCGCCTTTGCGACATGGGCCTCGACTACCTCCGTCGCGCCGCCGTGGCTGAAGGCTACGACAACGACTCCGTCCGCGCTGCCATCGATGCCCTCGCCGGTATGATGCGCCACGACCTCGACCACGACCTCGATTTCAACAGCCACAAGCTCATTCCCTTGCTCGACCGCGAAGTCTCGCAGCGCTACTTCTCCGAAGGCGAGTGCGTGCGCCGCATGCTGCGCTACGACCTCGTGTACGACACCGCCTGCACCGTCATCCTCGACCAAGAGCGCTACCATCGCATCCTCAGCCCGGTTGTTGATAAATGACTATCACTGACCTGCTTACAGGCTTTCCCGGCGCCGCCCGCGCCGAGGCATTGCAATCGCTGCTGACCACCGGCGGCGACCGCCCCACCCTCACCTCCGCAGCCGGTTCGGCCGCCCCGCTGCTTCTCTCGGCCATCCAAAGCCCCCACCCGGTGGTGGTCATCGCCTCCGACATGGACGATGCCGGCTACCTCTACTTCGACCTCGCCCGCGCCTTGGGCGAAGATGCCGTGGCCGTGTTCCCCTCCGGCTATAAGCGCGACATCAAATACGGCCAGGTGGACGCCCCCGCCGTGGTCCTGCGCACCGAATCGCTCCGCCGCATCGCCGACCCCCAAGGCGGTGTGCGCTTCTTAGTCACCTACCCCGAAGCGCTCGCCGAACAGGTGGCCGCCGCATCCGACATCGCCGCCGGCACCATCTCCCTCCACGTGGCCGACAAGCTCGACTTCGTCGGCCTCCAGCAGCAGCTCCGCGACAAGGGCTTCAAGGAGGTCGACTACGTCTACGAGCCCGGCCACTTTGCCGTCCGCGGCTCCATCCTCGACATCTTCGGCTACGGCTCCGAGCTCCCCTTCCGCCTCGACTTCTTCGGCGACGAGCTGGATTCAATCCGCACCTTCAACATCGAAACCCAGCTCTCCGAGGCCAAAATGGACCGCGTGGACATCGTCTGCGATGTCGAAGCGCAAGCCGGCACAGTCAAGCAATCGATGCTGCGCTTCATCCACCCCGACTCGCTATTAGCCATCCGCTGCCCCGACTCGGTGGTCGACCGCGTGGCGGCCATCGCCCAAACCTCCCTGAGCGTCAGCGCCGTACACGCTGCCGAAGACTCCGGCACCGACCTCCACGCCACCGACCACGTCGTCGACCCCGACCTCTTCGCCGCCGACTTCGCTCGCTTCCGCCGCCTATACTTCACCGCCGGCACGGAAGCCCCCGGCGCCACCGCCACCCTCGACTGCCGCACATCGCCTCAGGGTCTCTACCATAAGAACTTCGAGCTAATCAGCAGCACCCTCACCGACTTCCTCGCCCAAGGATATAAGTTGCTGATTCTCAGCGATAACCCCAAACAATTCGAGCGCCTGCGCGTCATCTTCCAAGACCGCGGCGACCGCATCGACTTCCAGCCCGTCGACGGCACCATCCACGAAGGCTTCGTCGACCACACCTCGCGCCGATGCATCTTCACCGACCACCAAATTTTCGACCGCTTCCACCGCTACACCCTGCGCAGCGACCGCGCCCGCTCGGGCCGCCTCGCTCTGTCGCTCAAGGAGTTAAATGCCTTGGAACCGGGCGATTACGTGGTGCACGTCGACCACGGCGTGGGCAAGTTTGCCGGCCTGCTGCGCACCGACGTCGGCGGCCGCATGCAGGAGATGATTAAGCTCGTGTACCAAAACAACGACATCATCTTCGTATCAATCCACGCCCTCCACAAGCTCGCCAAATACCGCGGCAAAGAAGGCGTGCCGCCCAAGCTAAACCGCATTGGTTCAGGCGCCTGGAACAAGATGAAGGAGCGCACCAAGTCAAAACTCAAGGACATCGCCCGCGACCTCATCCAGCTCTACGCCGCCCGCCGCGAGCAGAAGGGTCACGCTTTCGCACCGGACACGTACATGCAGCAAGAATTGGAGGCCTCATTCATCTACGAGGACACTCCCGACCAACTCACTGCCACCAAGGCAGTTAAGGCCGACATGGAAAGCGACCGCCCCATGGACCGCCTCATCTGTGGCGACGTGGGCTTCGGCAAAACCGAAGTGGCCATCCGCGCCGCATTCAAAGCCGCTTCCGACGGCAAGCAAGTGGCCATCCTCGTCCCCACCACAGTCCTTGCATATCAGCACTTTAACACCTTCTCCGACCGCCTCCGCGACTTCCCCGTGCGCGTCGACTACCTCTCGCGCGCCCGCACCGCCAAGCAAACCAAGGAAATCCTCGCCGACTTGGCCGCCGGAAAAATCGACATCATCATCGGCACCCACAAGCTCATCGGCAAAACGGTGAAATTCAAGGACTTAGGCCTGCTCATCATCGACGAGGAACAGAAATTCGGCGTAGCGGTCAAGGAGCGCCTCAAGCAGCTCAAGGTCAACATCGACACCCTCACCATGAGCGCCACGCCCATCCCCCGCACGCTCCAGTTCTCGCTCATGGGCGCACGCGACCTCTCGGCCATCACCACGCCACCGGCCAACCGCTATCCCATCGTCACCACCGTCGACGACCTCAACGACGACACCATGCGCGAAGCCATCAACTTCGAACTCTCGCGCGGCGGCCAAGTATTCTTCGTAAACCACAGAATAGAAGGGCTTTACAACCTCGAAAACATGGTCCACCGCCTGGTACCCGACGCCCGCACCATCGTGGCCCACGGCCAGATGCCGCCCGAACAGCTCGAAAAAGCCATCATCGACTTCGCCGCCCACGACTACGACGTACTCCTCTCCACCACCATCATCGAAAGCGGTGTGGACATGCCGCGCGTGAACACCATCATCGTCAACAACGCACAGAATTTCGGCCTGAGCGAGCTGCACCAGTTGCGCGGCCGCGTCGGCCGCAGCTCGCGTAAAGCCTTCTGCTACTTGATGATACCCCCCGGCGCCGCCCTCTCGCCGGTGGCTCGCCGTCGCCTCCAAGCCATCGAAAGTTTCTCCGAACTCGGCTCGGGCATCCACATCGCCATGCAGGACCTCGACATCCGCGGCGCCGGCAACCTCCTCGGCGCCGAGCAGAGCGGCTTCATCGCCGACCTCGGCTACGAAACTTACCAGAAAATCCTCCGCGAAGCGGTGGTGGAACTCCGCACGGAGGAGTTCGCCGACCTCGAAACGGCCCAAAACGACATCAACGACTCCGAAGAGTTCGTAGCGGAATGTACCGTGGAGAGCGACATGGAACTGCTGCTGCCTGCCACCTACGTGCCGCAGGCTTCGGAGCGCATAGCCCTCTATCAGGAGCTGGACTCCATCGAGCGCGACGACCAAATCGCCGCCTTCGCCGACCGCCTCCGCGACCGTTTCGGCCAGTACCCGCCCGAAACCGCCGAGCTGCTGCTCATCCCCAAGCTCCGCCGCCTCGCGCGCCGCCTCGGCATCGAAAAAGTCAACCTCAAGGGCGGCAAAATGTACATCTACTTCGTCGACGACAGCAACAAGGCCTACTACATGTCGCCCATGTTCGGCCGCATCCTCGCTTACCTCAACGCCCACCCACGCCGGGTGGAAATCCGCCGCAACTCGGCCCGCCGCAGCTTCGCCATCGGCGAGGTCGAATCGGTGGCCACTGCCGTGGCCGTGTTCGAGGAAATGCTCTCGCTCGAAGCCAAATAGCCCCACGCCATGACCGCCGAAGAGTTCACCGCCGCCATCGTTTCGTTCCTGCCGTTCACCCCCAACGACCAGCAGGCACAGGTGGCCGCCGCCCTCGCCCGATTCTGCATCAGTCCCTCGGTATGCTCCGAGGAGCGCGCGTTCATCCTCAACGGCTATGCCGGCACGGGCAAAACCTCCCTCACCGGCGCGTTGGTTAAAGCCTTGGCACTCTGCAAGATACCCACCATGCTGTTGGCACCCACCGGCCGCGCCGCCAAGGTGTTCGCCGCCGCTGCCGGTGCCCCCGCCGCCACCATCCACCGCAAAATCTACCGCCACTCGCTCTCGGGTCTTCCCGGTCCGGCCCTCCAGCGCGACAACAAACTGGACCACGGCGTGTTCATCGTCGACGAGGCATCTATGATTCCCGCCGCCGACGGCCACGGCTCCGACCTGCTCACCGACCTCATCCACTACGTGTTCTCCGCCTCCGACTGCCGCCTCATCTTCCTCGGCGACACCGCCCAGCTGCCGCCGGTGGGTCAGGCCGTCTCCCCGGCCATGGACCCGAAGTTCCTTCGCGACATGGGGCTGCGCGTGTCGCGTGCCACCCTCACCGAGGTCGCTCGTCAAGGCGCACAGTCGGGCATCCTCGCCTGCGCCACACGCGTCCGCCGCATCATGGCCGCCGTCCAAAAGGGCGAACAGCCCGAACTCAAGCTCCCCATCGGCCTCCATGCCGACGTCTCCACCGTGGAAGGCGCCGAACTCCCCGACCTGCTCGACAATCTCTACCGCCGCGACGGCATCGACCAATCCGTGGTCATCACTCGCGCCAACTTCGCCGCTACCGAGTGCAACCGCGGTATCCGCGCCGTTGTCCTCGACCGCGAAGAAGAACTCGCCCGCGGCGACCGCCTCATCGTGGCCAAGAACAACTACTTCTGGACCCGCACCGTCAAAGGTCTCGACTTCGTGGCCAATGGCGAAATCCTCCAAATCACCGACGTGGGCCCATCGGAAGTGCGCTACGGTCTGCGCTTCGCCACCGTCACCCTCGCCCCGGTCGACTCCCCCTCCCTCGAGTTCACCGCCAAAATTATGCTCGACTGCCTCAACGGTCCCGCCCCCGCCCTCGAATCGCAGTTGTTGCAACGCCTCTACCAAGGCATCACCGCCGGCCTGCCGCCCGAAAGCGCCGTCCAAACCCTCCGCGACAACGAGTACTGGAACGCCCTCCAAGTCAAGTACGCCTACGCCCTCACCTGCCACAAAGCCCAAGGCGGCCAGTGGGCCAACGTCATCGTCGACCTCAGCTACATCCCGCCCCAAGAAACCTCCATCGAATTCCTCCGCTGGCTCTACACCGCCCTCACCCGCGCCACCCGCCACCTCTACCTCATCTCCCCACCCGAGGCCATGCTCAGCTAGCCGACTGCAAATAAATGCATACTAAAGTTAACAATAGTTAAATACCATCACTATATATCAGAAAAGTATTACCTTTGCAAACTACAAATAAGTGAATCATAGGTTAGATGATGCAGTTGCTCGCGAGAGTAGCTGCATCGCTATTTTATAACGAGGTACAGAAACTGTGTCAAAAGTCCGGAGCGGTAGAACGTGCGCGGAAAGAATCCACAGGAGCACAGGAGATTTAACAGGAGAACAGGATTTAATTCATTGATAATCAAGTGTCTACAAGTAGAGCCGAGGCTTGCCTCGGCATACCCGGATGGCCCCACCGCAGGACAAAAATTAGATTTTCGACTTTTGACACACTTTCTCTCTCCACTCACCGAGCGCCAATCTTTTTACACTTCTACCACACCATACAAAAAATATTTATTATCTTTGCAAAAAACTTTTCGTATGAGCAGAATCCTTTCACTACACCACGTCATCCTGAGCACCAAGAACCGTCGCCCGGTGATTGTTCCCGAGAATGAACACGCCCTGTATCGCTTTATCACAAAGTATTTAGAACACAAACGTTGCTTTGTACATGCCGTAAATGGAATGCCCGAACACGTGCACATATTCTTCGACCTCAATCCAAACATAGCACTCAGTCCGACAATTGGCGAACTCAAACGCGAAACCAGTCTGTGGATGAAGCAGTCGGGTCTCTTCCCCGAGTTTGAAGGGTGGGCAGTGGGCATCTGTGCGCTGGCCGTGTCGTTCAGCATCAAACCCCGCGTGATTGAGTATATCGAGCAGCAGAAGCCACACCATCTCAAAACCACCTTCGACGACGAAGTCCAATTAATCTACGAGAAGAACAACCTGCGCTACCATCCCTCCGAACTGATGTAGCAGCCGCAGAGATGCCCTCCGGGCAACAGAGATGAGAGAGCTACCGCGCACCCTTACCGCCACTTCAGCATCCATGCCGCGGAGCGGTATGGAAGTACGCCGGAGGCGTTCTCCGGGCGTTAACCCGCGGTTGGTGGCGCGGAGCGTCTCCTACCGCGGGTCCGCCACGACCCACACACCACCGTTCCCCGGAGGGGATCTCTCCACAGGATATGTCGCCGCCGGCAGCCGCAGAGATGCCCTCCTGGCAACAGAGATGAGAGAGCTACCGCGCACCCTTACCGCCACTTCAGCATCCATGCCGCGGAGCGGTATGGAAGTACGCCGGAGGCGTTCTCCGGGC